>JAJZVS010000282.1 GCA_021845555.1 Pseudomonadota bacterium | reverse complement strand
CGCGACCCGGTTCGCCGCGCGCACCGGGGTGGCGCTGGCGGACGCGCTGGATGCGGCGATGGTCGCGGCGGCGGTGGCGGAGGGCTATCTGCGCTGGGACGGCGCGCGGCTGGCGGCGACGGCGGAGGGGCGGCTGCGGCTCGATGCGCTGCTGGCGGCGGTGGTGGCGTAGGGGCTCAGCGATTTCCGCCCGGACGACGCGGCCCCGGGGCCGCGGGACCGGCTGGAGCGACGCGACGCAGGCACATGAGACCCCGACCGGCGAGCAGCAGAGTAGCCGCGCCGGCGATTCCTTCCATCCAGGCCTGATCCGGCTGGAGCCGCAGCGCGAGAGCGAAGGACAGGACGCCGAGCAGCCCCGTCAGCACCAACGACGGGGCCAGCAGGCGAAGCGCGAACGGCCGCGCCGAGCGCAACGCCGCCGCCCAGGCGGCGAAGGCGATTGCCAGCGGCAGGAGTTCGGCGGGAATGCCGCGTCCCTGCAGCTGGCGCGTGCCGAACGCCAGCAGATCGTCGCCATACAGGCCGGCGAACAGCGGGACCAGGGACCAGGTCGCCGCCGCCACGGCCTTGTCGAGCCACGGATCGATCGCCCGCTTGCGGGCCGCGCGTGGCGCGGCGCTCATGGCGCGGGGCCGACCCGTATGCCGCGCCGCGGCGCGAGACTCAGAACCGCGAAGTGCAGCTTGATCCAGTCCGGCGCCGCCGCAAGGTCCGCGAGCGGTCCGTCCCAGGCGGATTGGGCGACCGACAGGGTTCCGCTCAGGATGTTGTTCGCGAGCTTTGCCCCCAGCGCGATGCGGATCTCCCGGACCGTCGTCGCGCGGCCGGCGAGGTTCAGCGCATACCCGAGCTTCACGCGTTGTCCGGGGCCGATGCCTTCGGTCAGTGCCTCTCGCCACCCGAGCTTCGCGTCGCCCAGGACCGCGTTGGTTTCGCTGACATCGCGGAGAATGCCGCCGGGCGCCACAAACTGGTAGATGAAGACTGCGCCCATCGCGACGTGATAGCCGGTGCTGTGGTCCTCGGCGTACGACAGGCTGCCGTGGTCGTAGCGGTCGCTATAGACCCGGGCGGCGTCGTTGCCTGCGACGACGGCCCCGACCGCGAACTGGCTCGCCACCGCGAGCTCGATCGGAGCCGCCGCGCCGGCCGAAAGCGCCAGGGCGGCGATGCCGATGCCGAGCACGAGGACGTCGATCCCGAGATTGATGGCATCGTGCGTGAGCTCGCCATGGTGCTCCGGAGGTGGCGGCGGCTTCGGCGCGTGCGAAACCCAGCCGCCATGCGCGACCGTCCAGCTTGCGGGCGGTGTCCGCTCCACCGTCGGTTCGATCACGAGGTAGGCGCTCTTTCCGTTGTGCGGATGGCGCAGAACGGTATTGACGCCCCGGTAACAGAAGACGATGCCGAGATGGCGGGTTTGCGGATCGCGATCCACGGCTTGCCCGAGCACTCTGGCCAGCCGGTGCGCATCGAAGGTGCTGATCGCCGGATAGGTCATGGTATCCGCTTCCCTGCCCGGCTCCGGAACGTCCTGGGCCGGGTGCCGCTGCGTCGCGGACTCCATAGCGTGCCCTGCGGACGGAGTGGTAGTGGATTTGTGGCCGTGCCCCTGGTTTGCGCCTGGGTTCGCCCCTTGGGGCCGCTCCTGTCGCCGGGGCCAGCAAGGCGACGCGGCGCTGATGGTTGTTAGATCGGAACGTTTCGGACGTGCGTATCTCCGGCCGGCGATCAGGTTCCCGGAATCGGCTTGCCCATGCGGAGCAGGAACAGCAGATCGCCCCGGCGCGGCACGCGCCAGCGGCGAGGGCGGGGTTTGCGCGGCGCCCGCGGCGGCGGGGGCGGCAGGATACCGGGGGCGAATTCCACCCCCAGCATCCGGCACAGCGGGCGCAGCAGCGCGACCAGCCGGGGCGAGGCGGCGAGCAGGGCCACGAGCTCCGGGTCGTGCATCTTGTCTTGCAGCCGCCCGGCGGCGCAGTTGATGTTGATGCTGAGGCCCACCAGCCAGGCGCGGCGGTTGGGCACGCGCACGGCTTGCGGCAGCGGGAGCGCGTGGCGGCGGGGGACGGCGGGCTTGGGCGGGTCAAGGGCCGCTTCCTGGGCCGGGTCCTGGGCCGGTCCCTGGGGCGCGGCGGCGGCAGGGGGCTGCTTGCGGTGGTAGGCGCGGACCGGCGCGTCCGCCCCGAATTCCGCCAGATGCGCGAGCAGCGCGGCGAACCGCCGGGCCATCTTGTTGAACCGACGTTGCAGCCGGATCGTCAGCGGACCGGCGATCTGGCGCCGGCCCCCGCACTCGGCGATGCCTGCGAGCAGGAACGCCAGGAACTCGGCGAACCAGGAGGCCAGGGGGTGGGGCGGGGCGTCGGTCACGGCGGTATAAGACCATGCAAGCGTTGAAATAGGGTTAACCAGGCGGGCGAAATCTCCGGCCGGGGCGGCCCTTGGCGGTCCCGTGCGACCGCCGGCTGCGCCTCGCCCTCGCGCCCGGAGGCACCCGGCCCAGGTCGCGCGGTCGGGGCGCGGCGATGCCAAGGTGGCGCGACCGGACGGGTCTGAACGATGGGGGTTCGCGCGGCACGGTCGTTGGTTTTTAACACAGAGATCACCGAGGAAGAGGAGATCACAGAGAAGAAAGCAAGGCCGCGCACCGGGCCGCATTCCCCACGCGGCAAAGCCGCAACGACCACAACCGCCAGCCCCGGACACCCGCGCGTCCCTCCATGCTTCTCTGCGATCTCCTCTTCCTCGGTGATCTCTGTGTTGAATCGGCAATTGCGGCGCTGCCACGCCGCCGGAATTGCGCGACCGACAGCGGCGGCGCGGGGTTCGTCCGATCGCCGGGCTTCGGGGGAGGTTGGCGCTGCGGCTTCTACACCAAGTCTAGCCCGTATTTCTCACAGTCTGCGCGGGCGCTGGCTCGGTCTTTGCCGCGTCAGGTGCCGTTTTGCGCCTGCTGGCGCGTGCTGCCGGCCAGTTTGTCGGCCACCATGCAGGTCATCAGTCGATGGAAATGGATCGCGAGCTCCGGGTCCTCGCGCTCCATCCGTGTGAGCGTGGCGCGGCCCAGAACCAGGGCTTCGGTATCGGCCTCCGCCAGCACCGTGGCGGTGCGCGGAACATCCAGATAGAAACCGATCTCTCCCACGACGACGCCAGGACCGGCGCTGGCCAATGGGAGCGGCGACGCTCCCGGACGCTCCAGCTGCACGCGGATCCGGCCGGCGGCGATGAAGAACATGGTTTCCGCCGGATCGCCCTGGCGGATCAGCACCGCGCCGCTGGGAAACGATTGGCGCTTCAGATATGGCGCCAGTCGCGCTTCGGCGATTGGATAGCCGATGATGGCGGTGAACATCTCCACGAACGAGGCGACTTCGGCCGGCCCGGCGCGCTCTTCCGCCGCCAGCACCCTGCTTTCGGCATATTGCAGGGCCTGATCCTCGGTCGCGGCTTCCGGAGCTCCGCCCGTGGCAAGCGGGATGCGCAGCCGGGCGAACTGGGTCCGCATGGACGGCGGCAGGCCGGTCATCTGCACCGCGTAACCGCGTTCGGCGGCGATCTGCAACGACCGACGCAGCGTCATCCCGGCTGAACTGTCGAGGCCCGTAACGGCGCGGAAATCGAGGATCAGAAACCGCGCGCCGGCTGCGGGCAGCGCCTCGAGCAGGGCGACCGCGTTGAGAAAGAACAGGTAGCCCTGTAGGCGCAGCAGCCGGATCGCATCGCCGTCGCGGCGTAGCAGCGCCTCATCCGCCGGGGCACGGATCACGGTGCTCCGGTGCGCATTCCCGCTTGCAGCGAGACGAATCACGGGGACTCGACGATAGTTCCAGACAAAAATGACGAGTGTCAGCGCGAGTCCCATCACCACCCCGGCCAGCAGGCCCTTCCAGATGATGGTGGCCAGCACCAGCAACACCGCCGTCCATTCGGTCCACGGCAGGCTGCGTCGGGTCTTCCAGGCACGATCGATCAGCCGGTCGAGGCCGGTGGAGACCAGCACCGAGGCGACGGCGAAGCGCGGCAAGACATTCAGCAGGTTGGCGCCGGCCAGCAGCATTCCGGCGCAGAGCAGCCCGGCGACAATCCCGACGATGCGATCCTGCTGCCTCATGCGCCGCCCGACGGAGGTGGAGATCAGCGACGGTCCCCCGACGAGCCCGCCGAACAGCCCCGCCCCGACGGTGGCGATTCCGGCGACGCGCAGTTCGTGGTCGGTGTCGAGCGTCTGATGGATCTCGATTTCGATCCCGGTGATCAACAGGATCGAGGACACGGCGCCGACCAGCACCACGGTCAGGATCGCCGGCGTGATAGCGCCGAGGCGTGCCCCGTTGAGCGCCGAGAGGGCATGCCAGTCCGGGAAGGTCAGTATCCGGCCTGGCCGGAAGGGCCCGAGCATCCAGCCCGATGCCGCGACCTGATGCAGGCTCTCGCCGAGAGCGAGCCGACCCAGATGGAAGCTCAGGATGGCGATGGCCAATACGCCCGGCATGACGGCCCAATGGTTCCCGGACCGGGCCTCGATCACCAGCATCAGGACGGCGATTGCGACGGTAACGGCCAGCCGTCCCGCCACGGACGGATCGGCCAGATGTACCCAGCCGGTGCCGAGATGAAGATCGGCACCGAGGGCAACGCCGCCGAGCAGGAAGAGCCAACCGATGCCGGCGTTGAACCCGGCGACCACTGGATAGGGCAGGAACCGCGCGACTGCCCCCAGGCGATAGCGGCCGAGCAACCAGAAAGTCGCCCCGGCGAGAAAGCTGGCCACGCCCGAAACGACGGCCACCAGACGGGCCGCCGCCACCGGATCGCTGGCCAATGTCGCGGCCCCGACTGCCCCCGGGAACAGCGCAGGCGGGATCAGGGCATACACCACGCCGGTGCTGGCGAGTGCGGCCCCGAGTACCGCCGGATGCTCGGTCAGCGCGGACACCGCGACGATGCTGACACCGGCGCCCATCAGCACGGCGCTCAGGCCGACCAGGAAGGCAGGTGCCAACGGGCCCGAGTAGATCAGACC
>JAJZVS010000281.1 GCA_021845555.1 Pseudomonadota bacterium | reverse complement strand
GTCACCGTCGCGCCAGTCACCGTCGCGCCAGTACTGGCTGGTGAAATCCGAACCCGAGGCGTTCTCCTGGGACCAGCAGGTGGCCAACGGCGTGGAACCCTGGACCGGGGTCCGCAACCACGCGGCGAAGAACAACCTGAAAGCGATGCGGGTCGGCGATCTGGCATTCTTCTACCACTCCAACACCGGCAAGGAGATCGTCGGCGTCGTGGCGGTGGCGCGCGCAGCGTATCCCGACCCCACCGCCGAAAGCGGCGACTGGGTCTGCGTCGATATGCGCGCGGTGGGGCCGATGCCGCAGCCGGTCACGCTCGCCGCCATCAAGGCCGAACCGGCCTTGGCCGCGTTGGCGCTGGTCCGCCAGTCGCGTCTGTCCGTGCTGCCGGTGTCGGAGGCGCACTGGGCGCTGCTCTGCCGGATGGGCGGATGGCGGGGCTGAACCCGCCGCCGCTGATCCCGCCCGGCCCGCCGGCCTGGCGGGTGCTGGGCCGGGTCGTGGACATCCCCGAAGGCGGCGCCAAGGGCTACCCACCCGCGGGACCGGATTTCGCCGGTCTGTTCGCGGTGCGCCGCGGCGCGGTGCTGCGCGTCTATGTCGATTCCTGCCCGCATCTCGGCGTGCCGCTGGCGTGGATGGCGGACCGGTTCCTGTCGGTCGATCGCTCCCGGATCGTCTGCGCCGCCCATGGCGCGGCGTTCCGGATCGAGGACGGGGTCTGTCTGCATGGCCCCTGTTACGGCGAGGCGCTGACCCAGGTGTTGATCGAGATCAACGACGGCCGGATCCTGGTTCCCGCCGAGGCGGGCCGGTTCGCGGGAACGGATGTCGCGGATTGACGGCCGCGACAGGAGGGGCGGGCGGTCTGTAAAGTCCTCCACGTATTTACATTCATGCACCCTGGCCTTTGTCGTCGGTTTGTGAATTATTTGCATCGGGTCGTGATCGTCCGTCGCGCGGCGGTCGTTTCCGGGCCGGGGGCGCCCTGACGGCGACGGCGGCATCGCGGCGGCGCCGGTACGTTGATCGAGATCAATGACTGGCAGAAGTGGAGCCTGCCAGCTACCATTACGAACCGGTTGCAGTCGGGCGGGGCCGCGCCTGACTGCACCGGGATCGGCCGACAAGACCGAACGCCAGTCGATCAACGGCCCAACAACGCCACTAGGGAGACTGAACAGGATGAAACTCGCCAACCCGGCCCCGCTGGGGCTGACCGGCTTCGCGCTCACGACCTGGATGCTCAGCATGGTGAACGCCGGCTGGTACACCGGCGCCGGAGTGCCACTGGTTCTCGCTTCCGCCTTCGCATTCGGCGGCACCGCGCAATTCTTCGCCGGGCTGATGGAAATGCCGCGCGGCAACACATTCGGTTTCGTTGCTTTCTGCTCGTACGGCGCGTTCTGGTGGACCTTCGCGCTGTTCGTGCAATTCTTCGCCGCCAAGGTGCCGGCCGATTTCGTCGGCTGGTGGCTGATCATGTGGGGCGTGTTCACCTTCTACATGTGGATCGGCTCGCTGGCGCTGAACCGGGCGCTGATGCTGATCTTCCTCGCGCTCTGGATCACCTTCTTCCTGCTCGGGTTCGGCGATCTGCTGGGGATGCCGCAGCTGCATCCGCTGGGTGGCTACATGGGTCTGGTGACCGCGGTGCTGGCCTTCTATCTGGCCGCCGCCGAGATCATCAACGAGACGCACGGCCGCACCGTACTGCCGATCGGCGCGCGTACCTGACTGCTGGCCCGGTGCCCGTTCCCCCTGCCGCGGCACGGGGGAACGGGCATCGCGTCCACTGGCGCCCCCGCCGGCGCGGCTGAAGCAGCCCGCGCTCCTCTCTGTGCCGATCGGCGCGCCTGAAGCGACCTTGCGCCCACCGGTGTGCCGGCGCGCTTGAACCGATCCGGTCCGAAGCCTAGCCTTGCGTCCAATCGACCCGCCTGCGGAAGCGCCGGGCGGGCAAGTCATCAAGACGAGGGAACCCATTCCATGCCAGATACACATCCCGCCGAAGGCCAGGTGTTTCCGGTTCGTCCGGAAATCGCCGCCCACGCCCATGTCACCGCCGAGCGCTACCAGGAGATGTACGAACGCGCTGCCCGCAACCCGGACGGGTTCTGGGCCGAGCAGGCCCGCCGGATCGCCTGGATCAAGGCCCCGACCAAGATCAAGAACACCAGCTTCGCCGGCGACGTCTCGATCAAATGGTTCGAGGACGGGGTGCTGAACGCCTCCGCCTCCTGCCTCGATCGCCATGCGGCGGCGCATCCCGACCGGGTGGCGATCATCTGGGAGAGCGACGATCCCACCGTCTCCCGCAAGATCACCTACAAGGAATTGCACGAGCAGGTCTGCCGGCTGGCCAACGGCTTGCGCGGGCTGGGCGCCAAGAAGGGCGACCGCATCACGATCTACCTGCCGATGGTGCCGGAAGCCGCGGTGGCGATGCTGGCCTGCGCGCGGATCGGCGCGGTCCATTCCGTGGTGTTCGGCGGCTTCTCCCCCGACAGCCTGGCGAACCGGCTGATCGATTGCGAATCGACCATGCTGATCACCGCCGACGAGGGCCGCCGCGGCGGGCGCAAGGTGCCGCTGAAGGCCAACGCCGACGAGGCGCTGAAGAACTGCCCCGGCGTGAAGAACGTGGTGGTGGTGAAGGTGACCGGCGCCGACGTGCCGGTCGTGGCGGGCCGCGATCACGACTACGCCGCGCTGTGCGCCGCCGCCGCGCCGACCTGCGCGCCCGAGCCGATGAACGCGGAAGATCCGCTGTTCATCCTCTACACCTCCGGCAGCACCGGCAAGCCCAAGGGCGTGCTGCACACCACCGGCGGCTACATGGTCTGGGCGAGCTTCACCCATGAGATCGTGTTCGACTACAAGCCGGGCGAGATCTACTGGTGCACCGCCGATGTGGGCTGGGTCACCGGGCACACCTATATCGTCTATGGCCCGCTCGCGAACGGCGCCACCACGGTGATGTTCGAGGGCATTCCCAACTACCCCGACAGCTCGCGCTTCTGGCAGGTCTGCGACAAGC
The DNA here is from genome assembly GCA_021845555.1 of Pseudomonadota bacterium. GTDB lineage: Bacteria > Pseudomonadota > Alphaproteobacteria > Acetobacterales > Acetobacteraceae > JAJZVS01. The sequence goes on along the minus strand of JAJZVS010000281.1, from coordinate 2,033 downwards.
ACCAGGTCAACATCTTCTACACCGCGCCCACCGCGATCCGCGCCCTGATGCGCGACGGGGAGGCGCCGGTCGAGAAGACCTCGCGCAAATCCATCCGCATCCTGGGAACGGTGGGCGAGCCGATCAATCCGGAAGCCTGGCTCTGGTATCACCGCGTGGTGGGCGAGCACCGCTGCCCGATCGTCGATACCTGGTGGCAGACCGAGACCGGCGGCATCCTGATCTCCCCGCTGCCGGGCGCCACCGCGCTCAAGCCCGGCTCGGCCACCCTGCCGCTGCCCGGCGTGAAGCCGATGATCGTCGATGCCGAGGGCCACGAGCTGCACGGCGCCTGCGAGGGCAATCTGTGCATGGCCGATTCCTGGCCCGGCATGATGCGCACCGTGTTCGGCGACCATGAACGCTTCGTGCAGACCTATTTCTCGACCTTCAAGGGTCTGTATTTCACCGGCGACGGCGCGCGGCGCGACAAGGACGGCTACTACTGGATCACCGGGCGGGTGGACGACGTGATCAACGTCGCCGGCCACCGGATGGGCACCGCCGAGGTGGAAAGCGCGCTCGTCGCCCACCACAAAGTGGCCGAGGCAGCGGTGGTCGGCTTCCCGCACGACATCAAGGGGCAGGGCATCTACGCCTACGTGACCCTGAAGCTGGGCGAGGAACCGACCGAGGAACTGCGCAAGGAACTGGTCGCCTGGGTGCGCAAGGAGATCGGCCCGATCGCCGCACCGGACGCGATCCAGTGGGCGCCGGCGCTGCCCAAGACCCGCAGCGGCAAGATCATGCGCCGCATCCTGCGCAAGATCGCCGCCAACGAGACCGACAGCCTGGGGGATACCTCCACGCTGGCCGATCCGGCGGTGGTGACGGAGCTGGTGGACAACCGGGTGCGCTAGCCGCGATTCTTGCCCCCGTCCGGAGCACGGGCGGGGGCGGACCTATCCCCGTCGTCGCCGGTCTTGACCTGGCTACGATAGCTGCTGTCTCGAAGTCAGACGCGGGCGAGAGAGTTTTCGGTTTCCCGCCTTTCTGATTTCCATAGATCTGCGGCCAAAAGGTCATTTTGATCGGCCTTCGGTATGTGCGATATCGTATCTATCTCCTTTTTTTCTCTTAAACCGGTTTGAAACCTGGAAGCCCCTAGATTCAGTCAGGCAGAGATCGCAGGGGGATATGCTATGACTGTGAAGTCTTTTTTCCTTACTGGAATTGGCATGGCGGTCATTCTTGGCGGTTGTGCCGGTCCTGTTATCCAGACAAGTTATCGTAATGTCTTACACCCATCCGATAATCAAATGCAGTTTAATGCGGACTGGTATTCTTGCGAGCGACAAAACACCCATAGATTTTTGGTCCGAAATGCGCAGGGTGCCGAATCATCTGGGTCTCAAATCAACGAAAACATGGCATGGCAATGCATGGGAGCAAACGGATGGGAAAAAGTAACACAACGATATTATCGATGATAGATGTACGATTTAATCGTATGGCTACGCGCTCTCTTCTGCCTTGTTACTAGACGTGTTCTGTCGATCGAAGTCGGTCCCAGGGCGCGCCCAAAAAAAGACAGATGAGTGGGACGTAGGATGATCTTCCCTCCCTTGGGGAAGTTCTCTATACGTTCCCCATGCCCTCCGCTCTCCAGACCTCCCGCATGGCGGCGCTGCGCGACCTTCTGGCCCGGCTGGAAGGCGACGCCCATGCCGCCCGCTTCAGCGACGCCCGCTCTGGCCCGGTTCCGGCCATCCCGTTCGGCCTGCCCGCGCTCGACCGGCATCTGCCCGCCGGCGGGATCGCGCGCGGTGCGCTGCATGAGATCGCCGGCGTCGGCGCCGAACAGGAGCACGGCGCCGCCGCGGCGCTGCTGATCGCCGGCCTGCTCGCCCGGCTGCCCGGCCCGGTGCTGTGGGTGCTGGAACGGCCGGACCTGTTCGCCCCGGCGCTCGCCGCCATGGGGCTGGCCCCCGATCGCGTGATCTATGCCGAGGCCGGCACGCCGGAAACCGTGCTGCTGGTGCTGGAAGAAGGGC
>JAJZVS010000280.1 GCA_021845555.1 Pseudomonadota bacterium | reverse complement strand
CGCCGCCAGCGCGCCGAGCAGCAGCGCCAGCGCCGGGGCCAGCGCCACCATCCCGCCGCACAGCAGCCCTTGCAGCCAGGCGAGCGAGGACCGCGCACCCGCCTCCGCCCCGCCGCCGCGCAGTTTGCCGGGCTTGCCCTTCGGCCGGCCTCCCATCCGCTTCGTCTTCCCCCCGGCACCCGCGGCGGCCTTAGCCAAGCGCCGCCATCCCGAGCGCGAGGGCCAGCGCCGCAAGCCCGATGCCGGCGGCGATCTCCTGCCCCCATTGCCGGGCCAGCGCCGCGCGGGCGGCGGCGCCGTCGGCGATCGCCGCAAGCTCGGCATCCAGCCGGGCGCGTTCCGCCCGCGCGGCGTGGAAATCGCGCTCCTCGGCACTGCGGCCGGCCGGATCCTGCAACAGCGCGAGCATCGGGGCGAGCTGTCCCGCCTCTGCCATTGCGGTCAGCTGCTCGGCACGTTCGGCGCGCCGGGCGGCGTTGCGCCAGGCGTCCAGCAGCGGTCCGGCGCGGCCGGCGAGCCAGCGGGCCAACGCCGGCAGCGGGGCGGGATGGAAGCGCAGCTGCAACACCGCCAGCAGGCGGAAGCAGATGAGTATCGGGATACCGCGCATTGCGGCGGGGACGTCGGTCTCCATGCCGGACCCCGGCGGCGCGCGCGCGGCAACGAAGGCCAGGATCGCGGCGTCCACCGGGGCGGAACGGCCGGCCGCCTCGGTCCCCGCGACCGCTTCCAGCGCCGGCGGCAGGTCGGCAAGGCGCGCCACCCAGCGCCCGGCCAGCAGCTTGCTGTCGCAGGGCAGCAGCGGATTGAGCAGATAGGTCAGCCGCGCCGGGCCGCCGGAGGGGCCGCGCAGCTGCACCAGCGCGCGCCATTGCCGCGCCTGCGCACGCAGGAAGGGCACATCGCAACGCTCCGCCCGGACCTCCGCCCAGGCGGCCGCGGCCTCGGCCAGGATCAGGGCGATCAGCTGCGGCGCGGCATCGGCCTCCGTGCCGCCCTGCTCCCCCTGAGGCCCCTTCTCCCCGTGGGTCCCTTTTACCCCCTGGGCCCCTGCTTGCCCCCCCGTTTGCGCCGCCGCCAGGGCCGGGCCGAGACCGTCGGGCCACAGCGGCGCGCCCGGCCAGCACAGCGGGGCCAGCGGATCGAGCACGGCGACCGCACGCACCAGCAGCAGCGCGTCCAGCCGCGAGACGTCCGCGCCGCCAGTGTCCGGGTTGACCTCGGCGCGCTCGCCCTCCCCCCTCTCGCGGTCGCCGCCGGACCGCAGCCGCAGCACCTCCTCCAGCCGGACCGACAGGGTCGCGTCGCCGAGCTCGCGGCGCAGCCAGAGATCGACGGCGCCGGAGCGGAGCGCGCGCAGCCCGGCCTGCGGCGCGACGGCGAGGGCATGCGCCAGGGCACGCGCGCCGCCGGCGGCGATGGCGCCGATCCGCAGCGGGTGCTGCGCGTGCCGCGGCGGGCGGGCGGCGACGCGGCGGGCGCGCGCGGCCATCGGATCGGCGAGCAGCGCGGGCGGCGGGCGATGCTCGGGGTCCTCGGCCAGCATGCCGCGCAGCAGGTCGGCAAGCAGCGGCGGCAAGCGGTCCTCGCCCACCAGCGCGGCGTAACTGCCGAGTTCGAGCTTGCGACGGACGACCGTCGCCGCGTCGCGCCCCGCCAGCGGCACGCGCCCGGTCGCGAGCGTCAGCAGCAGCACGCCGAGCGCATACACATCGTCGGCGATGCTCCCCTCCCCGCGCGCGGAGGGCGCGCAGAAGGCGACATAGGGCGGTTCGTACACGGCGGGTTGCCGCGCGGCGGGCGGGTCGGCCCAGGCCGCGCCCAGCACCACCGCCTGGCCCGGCCCGGCCTGGAAGACGTTATCGGGCCGGATCGCCCGATGCGTGAGACCGCGCGCGGCCAACTGGCGCAGCGCGAGCGCGGCTGGGCGGAGCACCAGGCCGAGCAACGCCGCCTCCGGCCAGGGGGCCGCGAGCGCCGCGCCCAGCGCGGGGCCGGGCGGGGCCGGGCAGATCACATACCAGGCCTGGCCGCCGCCCGCCCCGGCGGGGCCGGGACCCTGGCCGAGCGGGACCAGCATCCCGTCGATCGCCGCCCTGACCTCCCCCTGGGCCGCCAGCCTGGCCTCCCCCTGGGCCGCCGCCGTGGCGTCCCCGTGGGTCGCGGCCCTGGCCTCCCCCGGGGCCGGAGCGCCGATCAGACCCTGCAGGGCCCGCGCCCGCGGCGGCAGGCCGGGCTGGACGGCAAGCGCCATCAGATCGGTTCGCCCGTTCAGCCGGTCCGCGGCGGCGCAGGCCGGCACGCCGCCGCCGGCGCCGGGCAGGGGGCGCGCGGGATCGACCGCGAAGCGTCCCGCGATCAGCGGTTCGGCGGGAGGGGCGGCGGGAGCGGAAGGGGCGGCGGCCATGGCGGGGACAGCTTGCCGGCAAATCCTTGCCGAAACGGCAACGCCGGGCGCCTGCGCAAAAAAACCGGCGCCTCGGGATCGAAACCCCAGGGCGCCGGCCCGTCACTACCCGCTCACACCCCCGGGATCAGTGCAGGAAGCCTTCCAGCTGATCCTTGGCCCATTTCATCGACTGTTCCGGCGTGCCGCCGGCCAGCATCTTCGCCACCATGGTCGGGATGGTGCCGCGGTTCCACATCTGCACCGCGACATCCGCCGGTCCCGCCATGCCGGTGATGTAGTAGCTCGCGTCGTGCCAGGGGCGCACGGGATAGTTGAACACCGTGCCCTTCGGCGGCTCGACCTCGGCCCAGACCTTGAAGTCGGCCATCGATTTGAACGGCGGGATATCGTAGCCGGACACCGCGGTGGTAAGGAACTCGGTCTGCTTCCGTTCCATGATGTAGTGGGCCAGTTCCTTCGCCGCGCTCTGGTTCTTGGCGAAGTTCCAGATGCCCCAGAAATATGGCCGATGCGGCACCAGCCGACCCTTCGGGCCGATCGGCGTGGGGAACGTCCAGCAATCCTCGGCGACCTGCGGCGCGTCTCGCTTGGCCACCGCCCAGGCCGAGGGCGGATTCCAGATCATCGCCGCCTTGCCCGAGATCAGCGCCCGGTTGTTGGAAGCGTCGTCGTAGCTGATGCTGTCCTTGGGCAGGAACGGCACCATCTTGCGGGCGTATTCCAGGGCCGCGTGCACGCCATCGGATTCGACGGTGATCTTGCCGTTCGCATCGATCAGGTCGCCGCCGAACGCACCGAAGATGGCCCCCCAGGTCTGCACCGAATCGGTTGTGGTGCCGGTGCCGATACCGAACGGGAAGCCGGCCTTGGCGCATGCCTCGGCGACGCGGAGGTGCTCGTCATAGGTCCAGGCGGCGGCTTCCGGCGGCGTCACCGCGTGCGCCGGGTACAGCGTGGTGACATCGACGCCGGCGAATTTCTTCAGCATGCTGATGCGCGCGCAGGGCGGCAGCGGCGCGCTGCCGGGACCGACCGGCACCGCCTTCCAATGGCCCTTGATCTTGGCCAGATATTCGATGCCGTTGATCACCGGACCGTTCAGCTTCAGCAGCGATGCCATCACGTCGTCGACCGGCAGCAGCTTGTCGGCCCATTGATGCACCGTCCACTGGTCGAAGGCGAAGATGTCGTGGCCGTTGCCCGCGGTCGCCTCCGCGCCCATCGTCAGGTCGATCTTGTTGCCGATGGCGGTGAGGAAATCGAGATGGACATCGACGTGGTTCTTCGTCGCCCACTCGCCCACCACCTTGCGCATGGCGTCGTTGCCGGCGGGCACCCAATGGTCCCATAGCGCGCAGGTCAGCTTGCCTGCCGCTCCGGCGGTCTGGATATGGACCAGCGGCAGCGCCGTCGCGGCCGCACCGAGTTTCAGCGCGCCGCGGCGCGTGATCTTTCTGCTCATGGACGTCGAGTTCCCCTGTGTGCCCGGCGGATCACCGGGCGCTTGTTGTCGTTGGTGGCAAGTCGTCACGGGGCTCCGCCAACGGGCCCAATAAAACCTGTGCCGTCGCAGCGGAGCCGACCGAAACCATGCGCCTGATGGGTTGCTAATTAACATAAACATTTTGTCATCTTGTGCCGCAACCGCAGACCCGCCGGACCCACCTGCGCCCGAGCGGGCGGTCGGGTAGGATCAGCGTCCATGAGCGTGGTCAGCCCCAAGCCGCAGCGCTCCGCGTGGCGGCGTATCGCAAGGACCGCCGGCCGGTCGGCAGCAGCGGTGGTGCTGCTCGCGGCGCTGGCCGCGCTGCTGGCGGCGCGGAGCCCCCTGCCCGACCGCATGGTGCCCTGGTTCACCGCCGCGGCGCGCACCGAGGGCCTGGCGCTGCACTGGGGCGGCACGCTGACGGCGCGGCGGATCGAACTCCGCGACGCCGCCGGCACCTACGCGACGCTCGACGGGGTGCGGCTCGCCTGGTCCCCGCTGCGGCTGCTGCGCGGGACGATCGCGCTCGATCGGCTGCGGGTGCGGGCGGCCGTGCTGCGGCGGCTGCCGCAAAGCGCCGGGGCGCAAGCCGGCGGCGGCCTGCCGGCCCGGATCGCGCTGCGGCGGCTGGAGGTGGACCGTTTTGTGCTCGCCCCCGGCCTGATCACAGGGGTCGCCGGGGCCAGGCCGGCGCCACCCGCGGTGTTCCGGCTGACCGGATCGGGCCGGGCCGACGGTGCGGATACCGCGCGGATCGCGCTGACCGCCACCGAGATCGCCGCCTCCCCCGGCGCGCCGCCGGCGCAGGGCGCCCCCGCCGCGGCTGCCCGCGCGCGGTACAGCCTGCGCGCGACCATGACCGCGGCCGCGATCGACGCGCGGCTGGACCTGACAGAGCCGGCCGGGGGACCACTCGCCCGGCTGAGCGGCATAGCCGGGGCCGGGCCGCTCGCCGTCACCGCCACGGCGCGGGGCCCGCGCGGGGATCTGGCGACGCGGCTGGACCTCGCCGCCGGCCCGCTGCGCCTCGCCGCGCGCGGAACGGTGGATCTCGCGGATGGGCGGCTGGATCTGGCGATCAGCGGCACCGCCCCGGCGATGGCGCCGGCGCCTGGGGTCTCGTGGCACGCCGCGACGCTGGCCGCGACCGCGCGCGGTCCGTTCGCCGCGCCCCGGCTGAC
>JAJZVS010000279.1 GCA_021845555.1 Pseudomonadota bacterium | reverse complement strand
ATGGTGGGGCTTGGCGCTGGAACCTCGGTGATCAGGATGCTGCCGGTCTCGGACTCGGTCATCACCACGGCGCGCTGATCGGGCGTCAGCGCGCAGTTGGTCAGCATCCGTCCGGCACAACTGTCGATCCGATAGAGCGGAACCCCATGCGCGTCCACCACCCAGACGCAGCCGTGGCCGGGGTTGCAGATATACAGCCGGTCGTGCGCATCCATCGCCAGCCCGTCGGGGCCGGAGGCGCCGGGCGGCACGCGGGCAAAGCACTGCGCCTTGGCCACCACCGCGTCGTCGCGCAGAAAGAAGCGCCACACCTCGCAGGAGCGGGTCATGGCGACATAGGCGTGGGTTTGCGCCGTGTTGAGCACGATCCCGTTCGGGCTCGGACAGGTGGCGAGCAGCTTGTCGAGCCGCCCGTCCGCATGCCGCCGCCAGACCCGCCCGGTGGGATCCTGCAAGCCGGTCTGCCCCTGGTCGGTGAACAGCACCGAACCGTCCCTGTGCAGCGTCAGGTCGTTGAGGCCCTTGAAGCTCTCGCTCATCACCGTTTGCAGCAGCGGGGTGGCGGCGCCGGTGGCGGGGTCGATCCGCATCAGGCCGCGCCGATAGTCGGCGGCGAGCAGGGTCTGGTCCGCCAGCACCTTCAGCCCGTTCGGCCAGCCGTCGTATTCGGCGAGCGGGGTCCAGGTGTCGCCCTCGATGCGGAAGATGCGGCCATAGGGGATATCGACCAGATGCAGGCGCCCGGCTGCGTCGTAGCAGGGGCCTTCGAGGAAACCGTCGACCGGGGCGCCGGCGCGGTTGGCGTCGGCCCATTCGCTGCGTTCGAGGCGGCGGAAGCGCTCCGGCATGCGGGTGAGCACGCGAGAGGCGAGGGGACGGGGCGGAGGGAACTGCATGCGGCGAGCCTGCGGCGGGGCGCGGCGGGAGGCAAGGGGGTGCGTCAGCCCGGCGGGGCGCGTCGGTCGCGGCGCAGCACGGTCCCGGCCAGCCGGCGCAGTTTCCATCGCAGCCAGGGCAGATCGGTCACCGCGCGCTCGCGGGTCAGCTTCCGATAGAGCGCGATCTTCGCCTCGCTGTACGGCCAATCGTTGTGGCGCGCGACCGGTCCGTTCTCGATGTAGCCCGCCCGCGCGCCGAGCCGGGCCAGTTCGCCCATGATGAACGCCTCGTCGCCGCCGAGTTTCAGCGGGTAGTACTCCTCCAGCCGGATGCGGCGGAACAGGGCGGCCGGCATCGCCATGCAGGCGCCGATCAGGAAGTCGGTCCAGCCGATCACCACCTGTTCTTCGAGCGTGCCGACCGGGTCGCCGGACGCGCGGCTGGCCGCGGCATAGCTGGTGCGCGGCAAGGCGTTGGCCGCGCCGGGAATGGCCAGGACCGCGCGGCTGCCGGCATGGCGGAAGCCGTATTCCTCGCAATTCAGCAGCCGGATGCCGAGCGCGGCATCGGTTCCGCTTCCGGCCAGGCGCAGCGCGTGGAACGCCTTCTGCAGGTGCACCAGCCAGTAGTTCGACAGGATTTCGATATCGTTATCGAACAGGATCAGCAGCCCGTCGGCCACGAGATCGCGGATCTGCAGCAGCGCGCGCCCCTTGCCGACATTGCGCGGGTTCTCCACCACCCGCAGCGACGGCACCGCTGTCGCCAGGCCGCGGAGCCAGGCCTGGGTGCCGTCCTCGCTGGCGTTGTCCACCACCAGCAGGTCGAACGGCAGCTGCGACAGGCGCAGCAGGCTGTCGATCAGGCGCTGCGTGTGTTCCAGCCGGTTGAAGGTGACGGTGGCGATGGTGATGCGGTCGAACACGCGCCAAGCGTAGTCCGCCTGGGGATCGAAGGTGAACAATGTGGGGTTGAACACATCCACGTCGGGCGCGGGCGCGGGGGCGGTCATGCGGGGATCTCCAGGCCGAGCGGCGCCAGCACCTGCCGGCGGAATCCGGCGACATAGTCCGAAGCAAGCAGGCGTTCGGCGCTGCGCCGGGCCGCCTGACCCATCGCTGCCCGCCGCGTCGGATCGGCGAGCAGGACGGCGATCCGGCCCGCCGCTTCGTCGGGGCGGGAGAAGTCCACGAACATCGCGTCGCTCCCGTCGGTGGCGAATTCGGCGCAGGCCGTCACGGTTCGCGGCTGGGAGGAAGCGGCGCAGACCGGCGGCACGCCGGCGCGCATCGCCTCGAACACGGCGATGCCGAAGCTTTCATAGGCTGAAGGATGCACGAGCAGGCTGGCGCGCGCGAGCAGCGCCTCCACCGCATCGACGCGGCCGAGGAAGCGCACGCGCGGCCCGAGGCCGAGGGCGGCGGCCTCGGCGCGCAGGCGCGGCTCTTCCGGCCCGTCGCCGGCAAACCACAGCTCCGCCCCCGTCGCTTCCAGCCGCGCCATCAGCGCGAGCGCGAGCGCCGGTCGTTTCACCGCTTCCAGCCGGCCGAGGCACAGCAGGACCGGCGGGTCCGCGGCGGTCGGGCGCGGCGGATCGGACGCCGCCGGCGCCGCGGGAAACACCGGCGGCAGCACCGCGGGCACCAGCCGGGGCAGCGCCGAGAACCGCCGCAGCTCGTCCCCGTGGCGGCGGCTGGAGACGACCACGGCGCCGGCCGCGCGGGCCAGGCGGCGTTCGAGCCAGGCGTATTGGGCCACCCGCGGTAGCATCCGGGCATCGGGGAAGGCGAACCATTCCTGGCGCGGGATGCACGACAGCGAGAGATAGACCAACTGGCGCCGCGGCACCGCCGCGAGTGCAAGAGCGAAATGGCAGTCGAACGCGATGACCGCATCCGCCCCCGCGAGGAGTCCCCCCGGGATCCCCCCTGGCAGCGACACCCGCAGGTGCCGCGCCCGCGCGAGTGGCGCCAGATGCCAGTTCCCGCCACCCGGCGCGGCCGGCAGCGCGATCTGCACCACTCCGTCGGGGGCCGGTCCGGGCGGGTCGAAGCTCGCCACCGTCACCGCATGGTCGGTCGCCAGTCCGGCCACCAGATGGCGCAGGATCGTCACCCCGCCGCCGGCCGAGGCCAGGCCCTGGTTGTTGAGGAACAGCAGGCGCGGGCGCATCGAACCGGAGAGGGAATCGTTCTCGCGCGCTCAACCCACCGCGAGACCGACGCTGCGCCGCAGCTTGTTCGTCACCCGCTGCCCCAGCGTGTATTTCCAATCGACCGAGATCCGCTCGCGCGCGCGGCGCAACTCGGCGATGCTCAGATGCCGCGAGGGGATCACCGGGCCGGTGAAGGCGGTGAGGGATTCCCAGTCGATCGCGCCGATATCGCCGAGCTCGCCGCTTGCCTTCAGTTCCTCGAACATCGGCGTGCCGGGATAGGGGGTGAAGTAGCCGAACTGGACCGAATCCGGCTTCACCCGGCGCAGCCATTCGGTGGAATGGCGCAGGCTCTCGCGGCTCTCGTCGGGCAGGCCGATGATCATGTGCACATGGACGCGGATGCCGCGCGCGCGGGTCCAGCCGATCACCCGTTCGAACTGCTCGAGCGATTGCGGCCCGTCGGACTTCGCCACGCTGGCGAAGATCTGCTCGTCCGCCGATTCAAGTCCGTAGTGGATTTCCCGGCAGCCGGCGCGGTACATGCGATCGAGCAGTTCCTCATCCATCAGGTCGTAGCGAGTCTCGCACAGCCAGACGATGCCGAGGTCGCGCGCGATCAGTTCGTCGCAGACGGCGCGGGCATGGCGCGGATTGATGGTGAAGACCTGGTCGCGGAACAGGATCTGCTCGACCCCGAAATCGCGTTGCAGGCGGGCGATGTCCTGGCCGACCAGCTTGGGGGAGCGGTAGAGCATCCGCTTGCCGAACCCGTACGGATACGGGCAGTAGCCGCATTTGTAGGGGCAGCCCTTGGTGGTGAAAACGGTCGCGTAGCGCTGCTTGCGGCCGAAATAATAGTCGCTCTCGTAGCGGTCAAAATCGAGCAGCTCGTAGGCGGGAAATTCGACGAAATCGAGATTGTTCATGCGCGCCCGCAGCGGCAGCGCGACCGCCGCGCCGTCGCGCGCGACGTGGCACGCCTGCAACCGGTCGGGATCGCCGGCCAGCAGGGCGGCGATGTTGTCGGCGGTGACGAGTTCCTCGGCTTCCTCCATGATCACGTCGGCGTCGCCCGCCGCCAGGATGCGGTCCTTGAACCAGCGGCCGGCGGCGCCCACCAGCACGATGCGCAGGCCCGGCACTGCGGCGCGGGCGCGCCGCAGCAGATCGAGATCGTGTTCGAGCGAGGGCAGGTTGATCTGCGTGAGCAGCACGCCCGGCGCGGCTTCCCGCAGCAGGGCGTCGAACGTGGCGAGGTCGGTGCGCTCCCGGCTTTGCAGGTCGTGGTAGGCGAAGGCCACCCCGGCCTCGCCCAGTCGGCGGGCGATATAGAGGAAGGGGGAATAGGGGATGTCGTAGAACCGCTGGTCGTGGCCCCAGTCCGCGCGCTCGGTCGGCAGGGCGGTGCCCATGCCGCCCGCCCACTCGCGGAACACGTTCTTGTACGGCGGACTCGGCAGTTGCATGATCACGGCGGAGGTCATCGGTCAGGCCCTGTAAAGTGCGGCGTAGCGCGCGGCGATTGCCGGCAACCCGAAGTCGGTCAGCGCGGCGGTGCGGGCGGCGGCGCCGATCCGCGCGCGAAGGTCCGGATCGGCGGCAAGGCGAAGGACCGCGGCGCGGTACTCTTCGTCGGTGTCGAACAGCAGCCCGGTCCGCCCGTCGGCGATGAACCAGTCGGTCACGCCGGGCAACCGGCGGCTGACCACCGGCAGGCCGTTGGCCATGGCTTCGAGCAGGACGTTGCCGAACCCCTCGGCGTGGGAGGCAAACACGAACATGTCTGCGGCGCGGTAATAGGGCAAGGGGTCGTCGGTATAGCCGGTGAACACGATCCCTGACCCGGAAGCGGCGGCGGCGCGCCGGACCTCCGCGGCGTAGTCGTCTTCCAGATCGGGACCCACGATCAGCAGCCGCACCGGGGCGGACTCGCGCAGGCGGAGCTGGTTCGCGACCAGCTCGTGCACGCCCTTGCGGCGCGACAGCGAGCCCACGAACAGCAGCACGACCTCGCCCGGCGCGAGACCGAGCCTGGCCCGCAGCGCCGCGCGGTCCTCCCCGCTAGG
>JAJZVS010000278.1 GCA_021845555.1 Pseudomonadota bacterium | reverse complement strand
GATCGACGAGCCGGCGATGATCGCCGCGCTGCGCGCCGGCCGCCTGGCTCACGCCGCGCTCGATGTGTTCACCGAGGAGCCGCTGCCGGGGGGTCACCCGCTGACCGCGCTGGAGAACGTGACGCTGTCGGCGCACAGCGGCTTCCGCACGCCAGAGGCCTCGGAGACCCTGCTGCGCCGGGCGCTGGACATCGCCCGGGGGCTTGCGTAACCCCGGACGCCCGCGCAGCCCGCCTGGCGGAACGGTAGACGCAGCGGACTTAAAATCCGCAGTCGCAAGACGTGGGGGTTCGACTCCCCCGGCGGGCAGGACCGGGCGATGTTCCGCCGTCATCGCATCGCCCGCGGCCGTTGCACCCACTCGGGACGCGCATCCGGACTCGCGTCCCGGCCCCGCCGTCAGCGATCCGCCTGGCCGAACGCGAACAGCGCCGCGCCGGCCGCCAGCGCCCCGGCGGCATCCTCGATCGCGGCCCGGGTCTCGCCGTCGCCCACGCCGCGCGCCTGCGCCTGCAACGCCTGAGCAATCCCCCGCGGATCGGCGGCGAAGCGGCGCAGCGTGGCGAGCGCCGCGCGGGCCGACGCGCGGGAAGCCTGGTCGAGCGCCGGGTCGGCCGCGGCGTCCTGAAGGTCGCCGATCGCGTGGCCGAAGCTCAACGCGGCCAGGATGCCGCCCGGCGCGCCGGAGCGGGGACGCGAGCGGCCACCGGGCTTGCCGGAAGCCTCGGCCCTTCCTTCTTCTGGCAGCAGCGCCCCGGCGCGGCCGAAATGCAGCGTGAGGCGCAGGATCTCCCGCGCTGTGCGCGGATGCCAACGCGCCGGCCCGGTCGGCTCCCGCCGCGCGATCAGGCGGGCGAGGTCGCGCCGGATCGCCTCCGCCGCCGCCATCGCGCGCCGATAGGGCGGGGTCGGCATCAGGATGAAACCGAGGCAGACCACGCCGGCCGCCAGCGCGAGCGCCGCCGCGCCGTCGAGGATCGCCGCCGCGCCGGCCGCCCCCATGCCGATCTGTCCGGCCAGCAGGAAGCCCATGTTGAAATCGATCGCCGGGATCGCGGTCTTGCGGCCGGCGCGCGCCAGCCCGCCCACCAGCAGCACCGGCACGACCGAGGCCATCAGCGGCAGGAATCCGTCGATCCGCGGCTGCACCAGGAACCGGTACGCGGTCGCCACGGCGATGCCCGCGAGCATCCCCCCCAGCAGCTTCGCCGCCGCCGTGCGCGGCACCGGCTGCGTGCTCAGCACCATCGAGAAGATGCAGACGCCGAGCGCCGCCAGTTCCCCCGCCGGCCAGCCGGAGAGATAGCCCGCGACCGCGGCGAGCAGCGTGCCGCCCCCCGCGACCAGCCCGGTGCGCCGCGCCAGCCGCCAGTCCCGGTGCGGCGCCAGATAGACCGCCTTGCTGCCGAAGGAGCGCGCATCCGCCGCCACCGACCCGGCCGACAGCGCCGCCGCGGCGGCCAGCAGCCGGGTCAGCGCGTCGTGCAGGCGCCGCAGCGCCGGGGCGGCTTCCTCGGCGGCCCAGGAGGCGGGCACGCCAGGCTCGCCGCCCCCGTGGCGGAGGCGGAGCGCGGTGTCGCGCAGGCAGGCCTCGATCCCCTCGGGCAGGGCGCCGCTGCGCAGCCGCCGGCCGCGCAGCGCCCGCCCGGCGGCCATCACCGCCAGCGAGGACACCACCAGCGCGGTCACGTCATGCAGCCGCCGGTAGCCCTCGATCGAACCGGCGGAAACCAGCGCCGCGGCGGCATCGATCTCGGTGATCCCGGCCAGGATCCGCCGCTCGGACGCGGCATGCGGGGCGAGTTCGGCGCCGCCGGCCATGGCGGCGGCGAAGGCCACCGCGTCGGCAGCCAGGTGGCGGGCCCGGCGGTAGAAATCGGCACGCGCGGAATCCGGGGTGAACAGGCCGGTGACGGCGGTGACGACGCACACGCCGATCAGCGTGCATTCCACCCGCGCCAGGCCGAGCGCGGCCGCGGAGGCAGGGCGCAGCAGTGCCGGCAGCACGACGATCGCCGCGGTCATGCCCGCCAGCAGGGCGGCGTAGGCGTGCACCCCACGCAGCAAGTGGGTCAGGCCGGCGGCCACCGCGACCCAGAGCCCGAGCAGCGCGAACAGCACCCAGGGATTGCCGGTGACCCGCATGATGCCGAACCCGGCGGCGGCGCCCGCCAGCGTGCCGAGGACGCGGAACACGGCCCGCTCCAGCAGCAGCCCGCGGGTGGCTTGCGTGACCACCCAGATCGGCATCGCCGCCCAATAGGGGTTGTCGATATGCAGCCCGACCGCGATCGCCAGCGCGAGCCAGGCAGCGAGGGCCAGCCGCAATCCGTGGCCGACGGCAGCCCGGTCCAGGCCGAGAAAATCGCTCCAGGAGTCCGTCATACCCGCTCCGGCGCGGGCGGCGGCGCTGCCCGGCGGGCAGGGTGACAGGCGCCCGGCGGGCGCGGTGATAGGCGCCGGGCGGCGCGGCTGGCAACCGCGCCGGTCGGCTGGTTGGCCTTCCCGTCATGGCGCGCCTCTGTTGCCGGCGGGAAATCCGCACTAAATCCCACCGATGCGCATCTTCCTCGCGATTCTGATCGGTCTGTTGATGCTGGGCGTGGTCGGCGTGCTGTTCGCCGGGCTGATCGGCGTGGCGCGCGGCGGCGGCGATCCCGAGCGGTCGAACCGGCTGATGCGCTGGCGCATTATCCTCCAGGCGGCGGCGATCCTGTTGTTCCTGCTGCTGGTCACGCTGCTGCGGCAGTGACCGCGCGCCAGCAGAACAGCATCGCTTGCGGGGTCCCGCCGGCGTCGCGGCTGTAGTCCGGGATCCGCCCGGCCTCGGTCCAGCCTTCGGCGCGCAGCAGAAACGCCCCCTCCCCCTCCGGCGTCTGCGCCGTCAGCAGCGTCCGCCCGGCGGCGGCGGCCTCCTGCCCGGCATGGGCGAGCAGCGCGCGGGCGAGGCCCCGGCGGCGGAAAGCCGGGTGCACCAGCAGCCCCGCCACCTCCGCGCGGTGGCGCTGCTCGGGCGGGGTGGCAAGGTCGAGGCCGACGGTCCCGGCCAGCACGCCGTCGGCCCAGGCGACGATCAGCCGGCGCGTGCCCGCCGCGACCGCGGCGGCGGTGCGCTGCCAGACCACGCGCGCCGCGTCCTCCGCCAGGAGCGGCCGGTCCGCGGCCCCCGCGCAGACCGCCGACAGCGCCGCCAGCGGGCGCACGGCGGAAGCGGCGGCGGCGGCGTCCAGCGTCGCGCAGCCGGCGATCGGCTTGGCGTAGCCGAATTCCAGCGAGTTCGAGAGATCGTGCAGCGCGCGGATCGGCCCGGCGCGCAGGTAGTGGTGCTTCTCGTAGAAACGATGCGCGCGGGTGAACCGCGTGTCCGACCACAGCAGCAGCCGCGCCGCGCCGGCCGCGACCGCATGGGTTTCGGCCTGGCGCAGCAGCGCCTCGGCCAGCCCGGTGCCGCGCCGGTCGCGGGCGAGGTAGAGCTTGCAGATTTCCCAGGTTCCCAGAACGGGGACCGGCGGAACGGGGACCGGCGGGCCGGGCGGAACATCGGGCCCGGCGGCGGGACGGACGCCGATCATGCCGACGATCGTGCCCCCCGCCTCGGCCACCCACAACGCGCCGCCCGCGCCCGCGAAATAGCTGGCGAGCGCGCGCAGTTCCGGCACTTCGCCATCGACGTCGAGCACGATGCCGGGATACTCGCCCCAGCAGGCGCCGATCAGCGCGATCAGCCCGTCCGCGTCCGCATCCCGCCCCGGCCGGAGCGGCGGCGTCATCCCAGCGTGTCGCAGAACGCGGCGATGCGCCGGCAGCCTTCCACCAGCACGGCTTCTTCCGAGGCGGTGCTGACCCGCACGTAGGGGCTCATGCCGTAGGAGGCACCGGGCACCAGCGCCACATGGGCTTCCTCCAGCAGGGCGCGGGTGAAATCCGCATCGGTGGCGATGTGCCGCCCGCCCGGCGTGGTCTTGCCGAGGCAGCCGGCGACGTTGGGGAACACGTAGAACGCGCCTTCGGGCTTGTGGCATTGCAGGCCGCGGCAGGCGTTCAGCATCTCCACCGCCAGGTCGCGGCGGCGCTGGTAGGCCGCCACCATCTCGGCGATGCCTTCCTGCGGGCCGTCCAGCGCGGCGGCGGCGGCGGCCTGGCCGACGGTGGACACGCCGGCGGTGATCTGCCCCTGCATGTTCACCATCGCCTTGATCAGCGCGCGCGGCCCGGCGGCGAAGCCGATGCGCCAGCCGGTCATGGCGTAGGTCTTGGACACGCCGCTGATGGTCAGCGTGCGGTCCGCCAGATCGGGCGCGACGGCGGCCATGGTGGCGTGGCGGAAACCGTCGAACACCAGATGCTCGTACATGTCGTCCGACATGATCCACAGATCGGGGTGCCGGCGCAGCACCTCGGCGATCGCGGCGAGTTCGTCAGCCGAGCAGGCGGCGCCGGAGGGGTTGTTCGGATTATTCAGGATCAACCACTTGGAGCGCGGCGTGATGGCGGCCTCGATATCCTCCGCGCGCGGCTTGAAGCCGTTGTTCTGCGGGCAGGGCACGAACACCGGCACGCCGTCGAGCAGCCTGGTCATCAGCGGATAGGCGTTCCAGGACGGCACCGGGATCACCACCTCGTCCCCCGGATCAACCGTGGCGGCGAGCGCGTTGTAGATGCACTGCTTGCCGCCGTTGCCGACGCTGATCTGGTCGAGCCCGAAGTCGAGTCCCGAATCGCGGCGGAACTTGCGCTGGATCGCGGCTTTCAGTGCGGGCGTGCCGTCCTGCGGCGGGTATTTCGTCTCCCCGCGCAGCGCCGCCTGATAGCCGGCCTCGATCGCCGGGCGCGGGGTGGCGAAGCCGGGTTCGCCCAGGGTCAGCGCGATCACGTCGATGCCCTGAGCGCGCAATTCGCGGGCCCGCAGAGTCATGGTGGTGCTGGCCGCGACCTCGACGCGGGACAGGCGGGCGGCGAGCGCGGGCATCAGACAAACCTCCGGGCAGCAACGCGGGCCAACCCGTCCTGGCCGGGCTTGACCCGGCTATCCGCCCCCGCCCGTGCGGGCGGGGCCGCATGGCCCGATCGCCGGTGGGTGGATGGCCGGGTCAGGCCCGGCCAGGACGGAGAGGCGCCCGGGCGGGG
>JAJZVS010000277.1 GCA_021845555.1 Pseudomonadota bacterium | reverse complement strand
GAATTTCCTTATGGACCGGGCCAGCATAGCAGAAACGGTTGCCGCGCATGCCCCGGAGGCGCCGCCAGAAGGGTCGGGACAGGTGCCGCCCCGGATCGCGTCCCGGACCGTGTCCCGGATCGTGTCCCGCGGGGGCCGGCGCGTGTCCGAGCGGTCATGTTTCCGCGCTTGATTCCCCTCCCCAAAGAGCGTTGATGGCCCGCGGCGCCAGGGCCGCGATCGCAAGAGCCGCGGTAGGGCGACGCTTGGCAATCGGGAAGGACGTCGCATGGCGTTGGGTTCTGGCGGCCCGCCACCGGGCGGACCGTGGGGAAGTGGGCCGGGAAACGTGCCGCCGGGGAACGATCCGGGTGGCGACGGGCCGCGCCGCAATCCCTGGGGCGGACCTGGCGGCAGCGGACGCGGCCCCAGCGGACGCGGTCCCGGCGGACGTGGTCCGGGCGGGCAGGGACCCGGCCTGCCGCCCGAGATCGAGGCGCTGATCGCCCGCGCCCAATCCTGGCTCCGGCGCACGCTGGGCGGTGGCGGCGGCCGGACCGGCGGCGGTGGCGGCGGCGGCAGCAGCGGATCGGGCGCCGGCGGCTGGGGCAACCGGCGCACGCTGACGGTGATCGGCGTCGCCGTGGCGGCGCTGTGGCTGGCCAGCGGCTTCTACGTGGTGCAGCCGGACGAGCTTGGCATGGTGCTGCGCTTCGGCGCCTTCACCCGCAGCGCCCCGCCGGGGCTCAACTACCACCTGCCCTGGCCGATCGAGGAAGCGCTGCTGCCCAAGGTCACCCGCGTCAACCGCACCGACGTCGGATTCCGTCCCCAGGGCGACGGCAGCGCCGTCCAGGTCCCGAAAGAGGCGCATCTGCTCACGGGCGATGAGAACATCGTTGCCGTGAACGCCACCGTGTTCTGGCGCATCAGCAACCCGCAGGAATACCTGTTCGACATCCGCGACCCGGCGCAACTGGTCAAGCAGATGACCGAAAGCAGCCTGCGCGAGGAGGTCGGGCTGATGTCGCTCGATCCGGTGCTGACGTCCGGGCGCGCCAAGATCGAACAGACGGTGCTGAAGAACACCCAGGACCGGCTGAGCGCCTACCATGCCGGAGTCGAGGTGCTGGAAGTGCAGCTGCAACGGGTCGATCCGCCGGCGGAGGTGATCCCGGCGTTCCGGGACGTGCAGGCGGCGCGCGAGGATGCCCGCCGGGCGGTCAACCAGGCGGAATCCTACCGCAACAATATCGTCCCCCGCGCGCGCGGTCAGGCGGCGCAGATCGTGCTGGCCGCCAACGGCGAGAAGGCGGCGCTGATCGCGCACGCGACCGGCGCTGCGAAGCGGTTCGACAGCGTGGAGACGGCCTATCGCGCCGCCCGCGAGGTGACGCTGGAACGGATGTATATCGAGACGATGCAGGACGTGCTGGGGCAGGCCGCCACCACCGTGGTGGGCCAGGGCGTCAGCGGCGTGCTGCCGCTGTTGCCGCTCGGTCCCGGCGCGGCGTCGATCGCCCCCTCCGCCACCGTCCCGCCCGCCGCGGCCCCCCCAGCGGCCCCCAGCGCCGCCGTCAAGGGAGCGGGCAAATGAGCCGCCTCGGGATATTCGCTTCCGCGCTGGCGGTGGTGGTGGTGCTCGCCCTGTTCGGCAGCGTCTATACGGTGCGCCAGACCCAGCAGGCGCTGATCACCCAGTTCGGCAAGCCGGTGGCGGTGATCACCAAGCCGGGGCTGCATTTCAAGACGCCGTTCGTGCAGACGGTGATCCTGTTCGACAAGCGGTTGCAGATGGATCCCTTCCCCGCCGAGGAAGTGATCCTGGGCGATCAGAAGCGGCTGATCGTCGATGGGTTCGTCGAATACCAGATCGTCAATCCGCTGAAATACTACCAGACCGTCGGCCCCTCCTCGCAGGCCATCCTGCAGCGGCTGGACGCGGTGGTGTCGGGCTCGATGCGCACCGTGCTCGCTTCCATCGATCTCGTGTCGGTGCTGACGTCGGATCGCACCCATGTGCTGAGCCAGGTGCTGGGCCAGGTGCGGAAGGCGACCTCCGGCTTCGGCCTGCGCATCATCGACGTGCGGATCAGCCGCACCAGCCTGCCGGAACAGAACACCGAGGCAGTGCTGGCGCGGATGCGCGCCGAGCGCGAGCGGGTGGCCGCCGAACTGCGCGCCAAGGGCGCCGAGGCGTCGCAGAAGATCACCGCCGGCGCCGAGCGCGACCGCACCGTGCTGCTGGCGAATGCCGAGGCCGAAGCCGCCGCCCTGCGTGGCGAGGGCGAGGCCGATGCGATCAAGACCTACGCCGCCGCGGTGAACCAGGATCCGCATTTCTACGGCATCTGGCGCACGTTGCAGGCGTATCGGGACGGGCTGGCGAAGCCGCAGAACCGGCTGGTGCTGTCCCCCGACACTCCGCTGCTGCGCTATCTGCGCACGGCGCCGAAGGTCCAGGCACCCTGAACGGACACCGCCCGGTCCCGCGTGACCGGGCGGTTCCCTTCAGTCCTTCGGCCGCAGGTCGATCACCCGCCGGGCCTTGCCGATCGAGCGCTCGATCGTGCCTTCCTTCTCGATCGCCACCACCGCCGTCAGCCCGACCGTGTCCTTGATGCGCGCGGCCACCGTGCGCGCCTCGGCGTGCAGCAGCGCGGCATCGGTGAACTGCGGGCGGGCTTCCACCTGGATCTTCACCTCGTCCATCCGCCCGGTCCGGGTCAGCACGATCTGGTAGTGCCCGGTCAGCAGCGGGCTTTTCAGCAAGTGTTCCTCGATCTGCGTCGGGAACAGGTTGACCCCGCGCACGATCAGCATGTCGTCCGACCGGCCGGTGACTTTCGCCATCCGCCGCATGCTGCGCGCGGTGCCGGGTAGCAGCCGGGTCAGGTCGCGGGTGCGGTAGCGGATCACCGGCATCGCCTCCTTGGTCAGCGTGGTGAACACGAGTTCGCCCGGCTCGCCCTCCGCCAGCACCGCGCCGGTGTCGGGGTCGATCACCTCGGGGTAGAAATGATCCTCCCAGATGACCGGGCCGTCCTTGGTTTCCACGCATTCGCTCGCCACGCCGGGGCCGATCACCTCGGACAGGCCATAGATATCGACCGCGTCCATCGCGAAGCCGCTCTCGATCTCCTGGCGCATCGCGTTGGTCCAGGGTTCGGCGCCGAAGATGCCGACCTTCAGGGATGACGCGCGCGGATCGAGACCCTGGCGATGGAATTCGTCCAGGATCGACAGCATGTAGCTCGGCGTGATGGTGATGATGTCGGGGCGGAAGTCGGCGATCAGCCGCACCTGCCGCTCGGTCATCCCGCCCGAGACCGGCACCACGGTGCAGCCCAGCCGGTGCGCGCCGTCATGCACGCCGAGCCCGCCGGTGAACAGCCCGTAGCCATAGGCGTTGTGCAGCAGCATCCCGCGCCGCGCGCCGGCGGCATACAGGGAACGGGCCACCACCGCGGCCCAGGTCTCCAGGTCGCGCGCGGTGTAGCCAACCACCGTCGGCTGGCCGGTGGTGCCGGAGGAGGCGTGGATCCGCGCCACCTGTTCCCGCGGCACCGCGAACAGGCCGAACGGATAGTTCGCGCGCAGATCCTGCTTGGTGGTGAAGGGGAACTTCGCGAGATCCGGCAGGTCGTGGAAATCGTCCGGGTGCACCCCGGCGGCCGCGAACGCGGCGCGATAGTGCGGCACGTTCTCGTAGGCGTGCCGCAGCGACCAGGCGATGCGGGTGCGTTGCAGCGCGGCGATCTCGTCGCGCGAGGCGGTTTCGATCGGATCGAGGCCCTGGTTCGCCATCTATCCCCCCGTGGGATGTAAGTCCGTGGGATGTAAGTCCGTGGGATGCAACGCCGAGGGATGGAACTTGCCGCCGGTCAGGCGGGACTGGCCGCGAAACTCGGCCACCACCGTGCCGTCTTCGCCGGTGACGCGCACATCCGTCAGCCCGGTGCGGCCGGCGTGCGCGCGTTCCACCGCCTCCGCCCGCAGCGTCTCCCCGCGCCGGCCGGCGCGCAGGTAGGTGATCGCGCAGTGCTGCGCCACGGCGCGCTCGCCGTGGCTGTTGCAGGCATAGGCGACGGCAGAACCGGACAGGGTGAAGATGAAGCCGCCGTGGCAGATGCCGTGGCCGTTCACCATCGTTTCGGTCACCACCATGCTGAGCACGGCATGCCCGGGTGCGACGCTTTCCAGCGTCATCCCCAGGCCGGGGCTGGCGCGATCCTCCGCCCACATCGCCTCCGCGCAGGCGCGCGCCAGGGCGAGTGCGTCGGTCATCCCTCGCGTCCGGTGAAGGCGGCCGGGCGCTTTTCCAGGAAGGCGCGCACGCCCTCGGCGAAATCCGCGCTCCGCCCGGCCTCTCCTTGCAGCCGGGCTTCGAGGGCAAGCTGGGCCGGCAGATCGTTGGTCGCGCTGGCGGCGAATTCCTGTTTGATCCGGGCGTAGGCGCCGGTCGGGCCGGCGGCGAGGCGGGCGGTCAGCGCCTCGGCTTCCTCCAGCAGCGCCGCGTCATCGACGGCGCGCCAGATCATGCCCCAGGCTTCCGCCTGCGCGGCCGGCACCGGCTCGGTCGTCAGCGCCAGCGCGCGGGCGCGGGCCTCGCCGATCAGGCGCGGCAGGAAGAAGCTGGCACCCGAGTCCGGCACCAGGCCGATGCGGGCGAAGGCGATGACGAAGCTCGCGCTGCGCGCCGCCAGCACGATGTCGCAGGCGAGCGCGAAGCTCGCCCCGGCGCCGGCGGCCACGCCGTTGACCGCGCAGACCACCGGGACAGGCAGCGCGCGCAGGCGGCGGACCACCTGGTGATGGTAGCTGGCGGCGAGGCGTTCGATATCGGGCGGCCCATCCGGGCCGGGCATCACCGCCGGGCCGAGTTCCTGCCCGGCGCAGAAGCCGCGGCCCTCGCCGGTCAGCAGAACGGCGCGGCAGGTCGGATCGGCGCCGGCCGCGTCCAGCGCGTCCATCAGCGCGGTCAGCATCGCTTCATTGACCGCGTTCAGCTTGTCCGGGCGGTTCAGCACCAGCTTGCGCCAGGCGCCGCGCGGTTCGACGCGGATCGGGTCGGTCACGTGGATGTTCCTCCGCGCGGGCGTTCGCTCCCGCGCGGGGGAGTGTGCATGGCGCGGCGCGCCGCCTCAA
>JAJZVS010000276.1 GCA_021845555.1 Pseudomonadota bacterium | reverse complement strand
CCCCGCGCCCGCCGGCCGCCCTGGCCCCGCCAGGCCCGGGGAGGACGCGCGCCGCCGCCCCGGCGCCGCTCCCGCCGCCCCGGCCACCCCGACCGAGACCCTGCGCCTGCGCGCCGGCCGCGGCGGGGAGGAGGAAGAAGACTCCCGTCCGGTCCGCCGCCCCGGCGGCCTCGGCGCCGCGCCGCGCAAGCCGCCGGTGGTCGCCCCCAAGAAGGGCACCGAACTCGGCCGCCGCGCCGGGCGGATCGACGTGCAGGCCGCCATCGAAGGCGAGGACGAGCGGGTCCGCTCGCTCGCCTCGGTCCGCCGCCAGCGCGACCGCGAGCGGCGCCAGGCGGAACTCGAACTGCTGCGCTCGGATCAGGTGAAAGTTGTGCGTGACGTTATCCTTCCCGAGCAGATCACCGTGCAGGAACTGGCCAACCGCATGGCCGCCCGCACGCCGGAGGTGATCAAGGCGCTGATGAAGCTCGGCGTGATGGCCACCGTCACGCAGTCGCTGGATGCCGATACCGCCGAGCTGGTGGTGCAGGAGTTCGGCCATCGCGCGCGGCGCGTGTCCGAAGCCGACGTGGAAATCGGCCTGGAAGGCGCGGTGGACGCGGAATCGGAGCTGCTGGCGCGGCCGCCGGTGGTGACGATCATGGGTCATGTCGATCACGGCAAGACCTCGCTGCTCGACGCGCTGCGCGCGACCGACGTGGCGGCGCACGAGGCCGGCGGCATCACCCAGCACATCGGCGCCTATCAGGTGGCGCTGCCGAGTGGGCAGAAGATCACCTTCATCGACACCCCGGGCCACGAGGCATTCACCGCCATGCGCGCCCGCGGCGCCGCGGTGACCGACATCGTCGTGCTGGTGGTCGCCGCCGACGACGGCGTGATGCCGCAGACGATCGAGGCGATCCGTCACGCCAAGGCGGCCGGCGCGCCGCTGATCGTCGCCATCAACAAGATGGACAAGCCGGGCGCCACGCCCGACCGGGTGCGCCAGGAACTGCTCCAGCACGAGATCGTGGTTGAGCAGATGGGCGGCGAAACCCAGGACGTCGAGGTCTCGGCGCTGAAGCGCACCGGGCTCGACCGGCTGGAGGAAGCGATCCTGCTGCAGGCCGAGGTGCTCGGCCTGACCGCCAACCCGGATCGCACGGCGGAAGGCGCGGTGATCGAAAGCCGGCTGGATCGCGGCCGTGGCCCGGTGGCCACCGTGCTGGTGCAAAAGGGCACGCTGCACCAGGGCGATATCCTGGTGGCCGGTGCCGAATGGGGCCGCGTGCGCGCGATGCTCGACGACAAGGGCCGCGCGATGAAGGAGGCCGGCCCTTCAATGCCGGTCGAGGTCCTGGGCCTGACCGGCGTGCCGGGCGCGGGCGAACCCATCGTCGTGGTCGAGAGCGAAAGTCGGGCGCGCGAGATCGCCGAGTTCCGCACCCGCAAGCTGCGCGACAAGGCCGCCGCCGGCTCCGTCGCCGCGCGCGGCACGCTCGATCAGATGCTGGCGCGCATCCAGGCCGGCGACCAGAAAGAAGTGGCCGTGCTGGTGAAGGCCGACGTGCAGGGCAGTTCGGAGGCGATCGCCGCCACCGTGGTCAAGCAGGGCACCGAGGAAGTGAAGGTGCGGGTGCTGCATGCCGCGGTCGGCCAGATCACTGAAAGCGACGTGCAGCTGGCCAAGGCGTCGGACGCGGTGGTGGTGGCCTTCAATGTCCGCGCCACCGCCCAGGCGCGCGAGATGGCGCAGCGGGACGGCGTGGCGATCAACTACTACTCGATCATCTACGAAGTGGCCGACGACATCGCCAAGCTGGTGCGCGGGAAGACCGCGCCCAAGGCGCGCGAGAAGTTCCTGGGCTATGCCG
The DNA here is from genome assembly GCA_021845555.1 of Pseudomonadota bacterium. Taxonomy (GTDB): domain Bacteria; phylum Pseudomonadota; class Alphaproteobacteria; order Acetobacterales; family Acetobacteraceae; genus JAJZVS01. The sequence goes on along the minus strand of JAJZVS010000276.1, from coordinate 3,289 downwards.
AGGTGCGCCAGGTGTTCTCCATCACCAAGGTGGGCAAGGTCGCGGGCTGCATGATCACCGACGGCCTGGTGAAGCGCGGCGCCGGCGTGCGCGTGCTGCGCGAGGGCGTGGTGATCCACAACGGCGAACTCTCGCAGCTGAAGCGCTTCAAGGACGACGTGCGCGAAGTGGCGCGCGGCTACGAATGCGGTCTGAGCTTCGCCAATTTCCACGACTTGCAGGAAGGCGACGTGATCGAGTGCTTCGAAACCGAGATGGTTCCGGCTTGAGCAAGCCGGCGCCGGAACGCAAGGCGGGCACCGCCCGGTCGAAGGACGGCCGGGCCGGGGAGGGCGACCGGGCTGGAGGCGCGTGGTCGAAAGAACGGCGATCGAAAGGCGAGCGGCTGAAAGCCGCCCTGGCCAAGGCCGCGCCGTCGCAGCGTCAACTGCGCGTGGCGGAGGAAATCCGCCACGTCCTGGCCGCGGTGTTCGCCCGTGCCGAGTTCCGCGACCCCGACCTCGCGGGGGCGCAGATCACGGTCACCGAAGTGCGGATCGGCCCCGATCTGCGCCATGCCACCGCCTTCGTCGCCCGGCTGGGACGGACCGATATCGACGCGCTGCTGCCCGCGTTGAAGCGCGCCGCGCCGTTCCTGCGCGCGCAGGTGGCGCAGGCGCTGCCGCTGCGGGTGGCGCCCGAGATCAGCTTCCAGCCCGACCAGGCGCTGGAGCAGGCCACCGCGATCGACCGGTTGCTGCATTCCCCGGAAGTGGCGCGCGACCTGAAGGACTGAACGCGGCGGCCTCCTCGTAACCTTGTTGCAACCGCCCGGCCGCTACCCAGGCGGTGCCGAAACACGCTGGGGAATGGTGCCGATGCCGGACTGGAATTCATTGCGCCGGGGATCGGCCCAGACCACGCTCGCGTTGTGCGCGCTTCTCCTGGGGGCCGCGACCGCCCGCGCGAGCGTGGTGACCTACAACGGCTTCGCCAGCACCGCCGGGCTGACCCTGGTGGGCAACACGACGACCACCACCACCTCCGACGGAACCGTGCTCCGCCTCACGGCGGCGGCCGGCGGCCAGAGCGGCGCGGCCTATTCCACCTCGGCGGTGGCGCTCGGCACCAATGCCACCTTCAGCACGACGTTCGACTTCCGCTTCACCAGCCCGTCCGCGCCGCCCGCGGACGGCATCACTTTCGTGCTGGCGGCCAGTCCGACCGGCCTGGGCAGTTCCGGCGGCGGGCTCGGCTACGGCGGTGTGGCCAACAGCGTGGCGGTCGAGTTCGACACCTATAACAACGGTGCCGGCGACGCGAACAGCAGCAACCATGTGGCGATCGACACCAACGGCCTGCTGACCGATACCGCCGCGGCGTTTCCCTACGGCTTGCAGAGCTGCACCGGCAGCGGCACGGGCTGCATGTCGAACGGCGATCTGTGGAAGGTCACGATCGGCTACAACGGCACCGATCTCTCGGTCGCGGTGCAGGACGGCAGCCAGGCGGTGGACAATCTGATCAGCAACTATGCGATCAACATCGCATCCTACCTCGGCACCAACAACGCCTATGTCGGCTTCACCGGCTCGACCGGCGCATCGTACGAGAACCAGGACATCACCACCTGGTCGTTCGCCAATACGACCCAGTTGGCCGCGCCCGCCACCGTTCCGGAGCCGTCGGGCCTTGGCGTGTTCGCGGTCGGGATGGCGGCGCTGGGGCTGGCGGGCGCGGCGCGGCGCCGCCGCCCCGGCTGAGCCGGCCGGTGCCTAACCGGCTTCGAGCATCAGTTCGAAGGTGATGCAGACCGGGTTCTCGCCCGCCGCCAGCACCCCTTCGTGGACCGTTCCCGCCATATCGACCACCGCCAGATCGAGCGTCGCGCGCGGCGCTCCGTCCGCACCGGGCGCGACGCGGCCGGCGCGCACCAGCACCTCGGTCGCGTGATCCGCGACCTCCCGCCCGTCCGCGAAGCGCGCGCCGATCAGGCTGCCGAGGCTGCCGCGCACCGTCGCCGCGGCCAGTCCGTGGCGGCGGCACAGGGTTTCGATCGCCGCGGCAAGGTCCTGGTTCGGGCGCAGCCGGGCGAGGATCAGCCGCGGTCCTGTCGCCGCCGCCCGCGGCTCCCCGGCCGGAACCGGGTGAAACAGTGGGAAATTCGTCTCCGGGTCGGGATCGACCCGGATCGCGACCGCTGCCGTCGCCCAGGCGCGTGCGGTGCCAGCGGCGGCGAGGAACGTCTCCTCGGGCAGCATATGCCCGCCGTGGCGCGAGCCGTCGGGTTCGACCCACACGCCGTGGCAATGCACGAAGGGCGCGCCGTCGCGCCAGCCGAAGGTGGCGTTGGCGCGCTCCACCAGCGTGCGCCCGGCGGGATCGCCGCGCGGGGTATGGGTGTCGCTGAACCAGGCGACATGCGCGGGATCACGCGCCGGGCCAGGCAGTACGTAACGGAACGGGGCCAGTTCGGCGCCCGCAAAGGCGATCGCTCCGGCGCGCAGGCCGGCGGCGACCAGCGGCGCGGTCAGCGCGGCGTTCAGGCTCAGCCCCGGCTGCAAGACGTACTCGATCACCCGGCCGGCGGCGGCGAAGCTTTCGATCCGCTCCTCCGGCGCCGGCCCCGGTTGGCGCAAGCTCCGCATCAGCGCCCGACCGCGTAGCCCTGCATGCCGCGCGGGTTGGCGCCGGCGCGGAACTGCCCGGCCTCGATCCGCGCCGCCGACAGCCGGCCTTCGGACCATTCGTCGCCCATCTCCGCCCGGTGCCCGCGCCGGCGCAGCGCGGCGAGCACGGAGTCCGGGAAGCGCCCCTCGATCACCAGCTTCCCCGGCCGTGCCGCGCGCGGCCAGAACGACGAGGTGAAATGTTCCGAGTGGAACGAGGGCGCGTCGATCGCCTCCTGGATGTTCAGGTTGTGGTGGACCATGCGCAGGAAGAAGATCGTCTGCCACTGGTCCTGCTGATCGCCGCCCGGCGTGCCGAACGACATCCACGCCCGACCGTCGCGCAGCGCCATGCTGGGCGAGAGCGTGCTGCGCGGACGCACGCCCGGCTCCAGGCTCGCCGGCAGGCCGGGCCGCAGCCAGAACATCTGCCCGCGCGTGCCGAGCGGGAAACCGAGCCCCGGGATCACCGGGGAGGATTGCAGCCAGCCGCCCGAGGGCGTGGCGCTTACCATGTTCCCCGCGCGGTCGATCACGTCGATATGGCAGGTGTCGCCGCCGAACGAGCCGAGCCGCGCAACGGTCGGCTCCCCGGCGCCAGGCGCGCGCATGGGCAGATCGACCCGCGCGGCGGCGGCGGC
>JAJZVS010000275.1 GCA_021845555.1 Pseudomonadota bacterium | reverse complement strand
CCTCCGGCAGCGCGCTCGTCCGCCCGGCGGCGGCGATCAACTCCGCGCCATACAGCGCCCAGAACGCCGCCAGCGCCGCGTCGTCGGCGATCGCGGCCGGGTCCACGCCGGGGCCGAAGCGCGGCAGGCCGCCGCTGCCGGCGTCCCAATGTGCGCTCGCCTCCGGCGTCAGGATGGAGACGGAAATCGCGGGGAACCCGCGCGCGAGCAGCAGCGCGTTGGCCTCCAGCACGAACTGCGCCGGCGCGTACCAGCCGAGCCAGCGCGTCCCCCCCGCACCCGCCTCCCCGGTGGGCACCGGGGCGAAGCGCAGTTCGGCCCGCATGCGGTGCGCCGCGGCGCGGACCGCGAAGGCCAGCCGGCGGGCGCGCGGCAGGTCGGGATCGCCGCGGTCCTCCAGCACCGGCTCGCCGGCATGGACGCGCCAGACCAGGCGATAGAGCAGCGCGAAGCGGTCGGGGTCGCGCGCCTGGATCGCCTGCGCGGCGAGTGCGACCAGCGCGCGCGGCAGCGCGAAGCCGCCGGGGCGGGGCGGCGGCAGGGCAGCGTCCTCCGCCCCCACGCGCCAGGCGATCGCCTCGGGCGGCACGCCGTCCAGCACCAGCGCGCGGGCGGCGGCCCGCCAGCCGTCCCAGTCGGTCTCCCCGCGCAGCACCACCTCGCGCATTCCCTCAGGGCGCATCCGCGCAGACAAGCCGATCCGCCGGCGGTTTCCAAGCCCCGCGGTTCGGGGCTATGCAGGGGCCGAGGAGAATCCGCCATGACCGAACGCGCCGGCGCCGATACCATGGTCATCGACATGGGCCGCAAATTCGCCGCCGAACGCCTCGCCCCAGGCGCGGCGGCGCGCGAGAAGGCCGGGCGGATCGAGGCCGACGTGATCGCCGAACTGGGCGCGCTCGGCATCCTCGGCGCCACCACCTCGGCGGACTGGGACGGCTCGGACCTCGATGCCGTCACCTACGCGCTGCTGCTGGAGGAGATCGCCGCCGGGGACGGCGCGGTGTCCACCCTCGTGTCGGTGCACAACTCGCCCACCTGCGTCGTGCTCGACCGGTTCGGCACCGACGCGCAGAAGGATCGCTGGCTGCGCCCGCTCGCCACCGGCGCGCATGTCGGCTCGTTCGGACTGACCGAGCCGCAGGCGGGATCGGACGCGTCCAACCTGCGCACCCGCGCGGTGCGCAAGGGCGAGCGCTACGTGATCAACGGGGCCAAGCAGTTCATCTCCAACGCCACCCTTCCCGGCAGCATCGTGTTCTTCGCGGTGACCGATCCGGAGGCGGGCAAGAAGGGCATCTCCTGCTTCGTCGCCGACAAGGCGATGCCGGGCTTCAAGGTGCTGCGGGTGGAGGAGAAGCTCGGCCAGAAGGCGTCCGACACCTGCGCGCTGGCGTTCGAGGACATGGAACTCCCGCTCGACCAGCGCGTCGGCGCGGAGGGCGAGGGCTACCGGATCGCGCTGTCCACGCTGGAGTCCGGGCGCATCGGCATCGCCGCGCAGAGCGTGGGCATGGCGCGCGCGGCGCTGGACTACGCGGTGGCCTACGCGCGCGAGCGGACCGCCTTCGGCAAACCGATCATCGAGCACCAGGCGGTGGCGTTCCGGCTGGTGGACGCCAAGACGAAGCTGGTGGCGGCGCGGCAGATGACGCTGCACGCCGCGCGGCTGAAGGCGGCCGGGGAGAACGCGCTGGAAGCCGCCTGCATGGCCAAGCTGTTCGCCTCCGAAGCCGCCGAGGCGGTGTGCACAGCGGCGATCCAGACGCTCGGCGGCTACGGCTTCCTGGCGGACTACCCGGTCGAGCGGATCTACCGCGACGTGCGGGTATGCCAGATCTACGAGGGCACCTCGGACGTGCAGAAGATGATCCTGCAACGGATGCTTTAGGCGCGCGCCGGCGGGTTCGCCGATGCCTGACGACACCGCCGGGAGGAGACGGATGCACGCCGCCGAAACCATCTCCGCCTGCCGCCCCGCCGACGCCGCGGCGCGCTATGCCGCCGTGCGGGACCATAGCGAACGTCTCGCGGGCGGGCTCTCGCCCGAGGACCAGGGGCTGCAATCGATGCCGGACGCGAGTCCGGCGAAATGGCACCGCGCCCATACCACCTGGTTCTTCGAGGAGTTCGTGCTGGGCCGGTTCGCCCCCGGCTATCGCGTGTTCGATCCGGATTTCCGGTACCTGTTCAACTCGTACTACGAGGCCGTCGGCCCGCGCCATCCGCGCCCGGCGCGCGGGCTGCTGAGCCGGCCGGCGGCAGCCGAGGTGGGCGCCTATCGCGCCCATGTCGATGCGGCGATGCAGCGGCTGCTGACGGACGCCCCCGCCGAGGCGGCCCCGCTGATCGAACTCGGCCTGCAGCACGAACAGCAGCACCAGGAACTGCTGCTGACCGACACGCTGCACGCCTTCGCCCAGCACCCGCTGTTCCCCCCCGTGCTGCCCGGCTGGCGGGAACCGGCGGGCGATCGGGAACCCACCCGGTTCCTCGCCCATCCCGGCGGGGAGGTCGCTTTGGGCCATGCCGGGCCGGGCTTCTGCTTCGATAACGAAACCCCGTGCCACGGCGCGCTGCTGACCCCGTTCGCCATCGCCTCCCGCCTGGTACGCAACGACGCGTGGCGCGACTTCATCGCCGACGGCGGCTATCGTACTGCCACGCTCTGGATGTCCGACGGCTGGGCGCGCGCGAACGCGGAGGGCTGGACCGCGCCGCTGCATTGGCGCGAGCGCGACGGGGCATGGTGGCAGATCGGCCTCGGCGGTATCGCGCCGCTCGATCCCGCCGCGCCGGTGCGCCACATCAGCTGGTACGAGGCCGACGCCTTCGCCCGCTGGGCCGGCGCGCGGCTGCCGACCGAGGCGGAATGGGAAGCCGCCGCCACGCTACCGGGCTTCGCCGAAGCCCGCGACCAATGCTGGCAATGGACGGGCAGCGCCTACCTGCCCTATCCCGGCTACCGGCCGGAACCCGGCGCGGTGGGCGAATACAACGGCAAGTTCATGATCGGGCAGATGGTGCTGCGCGGCGGCTCGCTCGCCACGCCCCCCGGCCACGCCCGCCCGACCTACCGCAACTTCTTCCACCCCGAGAAGCGCTGGCAGTTCTCCGGCCTGCGCCTGGCCCGCGACCTGTAGGACCGCCCCGGTGCCGGACGATCACCCGCCGCAGCTTCCCCGCACCGACGTTGCCTCGCTCGCGCTCGCCGGGCTGCGGCAGGCGCGCAAGACGTTGCCCGCGCAACTGTTCTACGACGAGGCCGGCTGCCGGCTGTTCTATCGCATCGCCGAACTGCCGGAATACTACCTGACCCGCACCGAGCTCGCCCTGCTGCCCGAGGTCGCGCGCGAAGTCGCCGCCCGGTTCGACCGCCCGGCGGCGCTGGTCGAATACGGCGCGAGCGACGAGGCGAAGGCCGGCTTCCTGCTCGACCGGACGCACGACACGAGCCCCGTGTTTGCCGCCTACGTGCCGATCGACGTCGCTGCCCCCGCCCTGGCGCGGCTGCGTGCCCGCCTCGCCCACGCCCGGCCGGCACTCGATGTCTGGCCGATTGCCGCCGATTTCCTCGGCCCCGTCACGCTGCCGCGCGCGACCGGCGGGCTGGCGCGGCTCGGCTTCTTCCCCGGCTCGACGATCGGCAACCTGGACCCGAACGAAGCCCGCGCCTTCCTGCGCGGCGTGCGCACGACCCTCGGCGCCGGGGCGCGGCTGCTGGTGGGCGTCGATCTGCGCAAGGACGCAGCGATCCTGCTGCCCGCCTACGACGATGCCGCCGGGGTGACGGCAGAGTTCAACCGCAACCTGCTGGTGCGCCTCAACCGCGAGGCCGGGGCAACGTTCGACCCGACGGAATTCGCCCATCGCGCGGTGTGGAACGCGCAGGAAGGCCGGATCGAGATGCATCTGCAAAGCCGGCGCGCGCAGACCGTGCGGGTTGCCGGCGAAACCATCCGCTTCGCCGCCGGCGAGACGATCCATACCGAGAACAGCTACAAGCACACGCTCCCCGGCTTCGCCGCGCTCGCCGCCGCCGCCGGCTGGACCACCGAGCAGGTGTGGACCGACCCCGCCGGGCTGTTCTCCCTGCACCTGCTCGCCGAGGGGACCGAAGCTCCCCCGGACTCGCGCCCGGCGTGCTAACCTGCCCCTGATCAGCAGCCCCGGAGACCCCACGATGGACAGCCCCGCCCACCCCGCGCCCGGCCAGGTCACCGACCGCAACCTCGCGCTCGAACTCGTCCGCGTGACCGAGGCCGCGGCCCTCGCCGCCTCCCGCTGGATCGGCCTCGGCCAGAAGAACGAGGCGGACGGCGCCGCGGTCGAAGCCATGCGCCGCGCCTTCGACACGGTCGCCATCTCCGGCACCGTGGTGATCGGCGAAGGCGAGATGGACGAGGCGCCGATGCTGTTCATCGGCGAGAAAGTCGGCTCCGGCGGGCCGCACATGGACATCGCCGTCGATCCGCTGGAAGGCACCACGCTGACCGCCAAGGGCGGGCCGAACGCCATCGCCACCGTCGCACTCGCCGGCCGCGGCGGCTTCTTGCACGCGCCCGACATCTACATGGACAAGATCGCCGTCGGCGGCGGCCTGCCCGAAGGCGTGGTCGATCTCGACGCGCCGGTGACCGAGAACCTGCGCAACCTGGCGCGGGCGAAGAAATGCGAGGTCTCCGACCTGGTCGCCTGCATCCTGGACCGCGACCGGCACAAGGAACTCATCGCCAAAACCCGCGAGGCCGGCGCCCGCATCATGCTGATCAGCGACGGCGACGTGGCCGGCGTGATCGCTACCGCTACACCGGACAGCTACGTGGATATCTACCTCGGCTCGGGCGGCGCGCCGGAAGGCGTGCTGGCCGCCGCGGCGCTGCGCTGCATCGGCGGGCAGATGCAGGGACGGTTGATGTACGAGAACGATTCGCAGATCGAACGCGCCCGCAGCATGGGCGTGACCGATCCCAGACACAAATTCAGCGTCATCGAAATGGCCAAGGGCGACGTGATGTTCGCCGCGACGGGCGTCACCCCGGGCGCCATGCTGCGCGGCGTCCGCCGCTTCGGCGGCGGCGCCATCACCCACTCCATCGTCATGCGCTCGCGCTCCGGCACCGTCCGCTTCATCGAAGGCCACCACAACTTCACCACCAAGACCTGGGTCTCGCCCTGAGCGAGGGACGGGGCGTGGGGCGGATA
>JAJZVS010000274.1 GCA_021845555.1 Pseudomonadota bacterium | reverse complement strand
TCCAGGGCAATCGGGCGAACGCCCCGCGCTTGCCGCGCCCTCCGCGCCGCCGTAGTGAAAGAGCAACCGCAGGAGGAGACACAGCATGAAATTGATGAGCTTCCGCCGCCCCGACGGCAGCGCGAGCTGGGGCATCGTCAAAGGCGAGGGCGTGATCGATCTCGGTGCGCTCGCCCCCGGCCTGAAGCACGCGCTCTGGGCGCAGACCTCGCTGGCCGAGGAAGCATCGCGCCATGCGGATTACCGGCTCGATCAGGTGCGCTTCCTGCCGCCGATCCCGGATCCCGAGAAGATCCTCTGCGTCGGCCTCAACTACATGACCCACATCAAGGAAGGCGGGCGTGAGCCGCCGCCCAAGCCGATCATCTTCACCCGCTTCACCAACTCCCAGGTCGGCCACGGCGAGAGCCTGATCCGCCCGAACGCGTCCGAAACCTTCGACTTCGAGGGCGAGCTCGCGGTGGTGATCGGCCGGCGCTGCCGGCATGTGAAGAAGGACCAGGTGGCAAGCGTGATCGCCGGTTACGCCTGCTACAACGAAGGCTCGGTGCGCGAGTGGCAGCGCCATTCGGCGCAGTTCACGCCGGGCAAGAATTTCTACCACTCCGGCGGCTTCGGCCCGTGGCTGGTGACGCCGGAAGAGGCCGGGGACATCACCAAGGCGCATCTGATGACCCGGCTGAACAACGAGGAAGTGCAGCACGCCACCGTTGACGACCTCTGCTTCGATATCCCGACCCTGGTCGAATACATCTCCACCTTCACCCAGCTGGAAGCGGGCGACGTGATCGTGACCGGCACCACCGGCGGCGTCGGCGCCTATCGCAAGCCGCCGCTGTGGATGAAGCCGGGCGATACGGTGGAAGTGGAGATCAGCGGCGTCGGCGTTTTGCGCAACAAGGTGGCGGCGGAAGGCTGATGCTGGACACGATCCCCTGGGGCGCCGACCTCGCCGCGACGGTGGCCGAGTTCGGCGCCGCCGAGGCGGTGCACGACGGGACGCGCGCGATCGGGCTGGCCGAGTTGGCCGGGCGGTCCGCGCGCCTCGCGCTGCTGCTGCGGGACGCGGGGGTGACGCCAGGCACCTGCGTCGCGCTCAGCCTGCCGAACGGCATCCCGGCGGTCTGGGCCACCAACGCGCTGCGGCTGATCGGCGCGGCGGAGGTCGGGCTGAACGCCGGGCTGACCGAGGCGGAACGGCGCTATTGCCTGGAACTGTCAGGCACGAAGCTCGTGGTGACCTCGGCCGATCAGGCCGGCGCGTTCCGCGACCTCGGCTGCGGTGTCGTGACGATCGAGGAAGTGGGCGCCGATCCCGCCGATCCGGCCGCGTTCGGGCCGGTGCCGGGGGAGGCATGGGCCAAGATCGGGTTCACCTCCGGCACCACCGGGCGGCCGAAGGCGATCGTCACCACCCATGCGGCGCGCTGGCTGGCGAACGTGCTGCAGCGCGCGCATCTCGGCGTGATGCCGGGGCCGGGCAGCCGGGTGCTGCTGATGACGCCGTTCATCCATGGCGCCGGGTTGATCACGCACGCGTTCCATGACCGCGGCGCCGGGGTGGTGCTGCTGAAGGGCGTCGATCTGCCGCTGGTGCTGCCGCTGTTGCAGGATGGCGCGGTCGATCACGTGTTCGCCCCGCCGACCGTGCTGGCGAAGATCGTCGGCGCGCTGGAGGGCCAGCGGATCGACGGCATCCGCACGATCTTCTGCGGCACCGCGCCGCTGCTGCCGGCGCTGTATGCCAAGGCGCGCGCGGTGTTCGGCCCGGTGGTGCGGATCACCTACGGCAAGTCGGAGATCGTCAACCCGATCACCGTGCTGCCGCCCGCCGCCACGGATGCCTGGTATGCCGAATCGGGCGGCGAGGGCGTCTGCGTCGGCTGGGCCGGTGCCGGCGTGGAGATCGAGATCCGGGACGAGGCCGGCGCCGTACTGGGCCGCGAGCAGGTGGGCGAGGTGCATCTGCGCGGACGGCACATGTCCTGCGGGCATATCGATGCCACCGGGTTCCATCCGCTGCCCGACGACGGGTTCCATGCCACCGGCGATCTCGGGCGGATCGACGCGCGCGGGCGGCTGTTCCTGGTCGGGCGCCTGGCCGACGTGGTGAAGTCGGGCGGCTACAAGATCCATCCCGACGAGATCGAGCGCGAACTGGCCGGCACCGCGGGCACCGCCGCGGTCTCGATCGTGTCGCTGCCATCCGACTACTGGGGGGAGATCATTGTCGCGGTGGCCGAGACCGACGACCCGGCCTGGCCGGACCGTGCCCGTGCCGCGCTGGCCGATCTCGCGCGCTACAAGCACCCGCGGGCGTTCCTGTTGCTGGCGGAACTGCCGCGCAACCCGCAAGGCAAGATCATGCGCCGGCTGATCCGCGAGGCGCTGCTGGAACGCTACCGGATCATCGACGGATCGCACCCCAGGCTGGAGCCGCGCGAAGGATGAGCAAGACATACGAAACGATTCTGGTCGAGACCCCGCGCCCGCATCTGCTGCTGGTCACGTTGAACCGGCCGGAGGTGGGGAACGCCCGGAACACGCAGATGGGGCTGGAGCTCCTGGGTCTCTGGACCACGCTCGCCGACCGGCCGGGCGACGTGCGCTGCGTGGTGCTGACCGGCGCCGGCGACCGCATCTTCTGCGCCGGCGCCGACCTCAAGCAGCGCCAGGGCATGAGCCAGGAAGACTGGCTGCACCAGCACGCCATCTTCGAGCGCGGGCGCGACGCGCTGCTGGAGGTGCCGGTGCCGGTGATCGCCGCGGTGAACGGCCATGCCTATGCCGGCGGGCTGGAATCGGTGCTGGTGTGCGACTTCGCCTATGCGGTCCGCCCCGCCCGCTTCGCGCTGACCGAAGTGACGCGCGGCATCATGCCCGGCGGCGGCGGCACGCAGACGCTGGCGCGCGTGGTGGGCGAACGGCGGGCGAAGGAAATCATCCTCACCGGCCGGCCGTTCTCCGCCGAGCAGGCGCTCGATTGGGGCGTCATCAACCACATCTCAGAGCCGGGACAGTTGATGGAGGACGTGTTCGCCACTGCCGAAGCGATCCGCGACAACGCGCCGCTGTCGGTGCGGCAGGCGAAGAAGGCGATCCACAACGGGTTGCAGATGGATCTCAAGCGCGGCCTGATGTTCGAGATCGAGGCCTACAACCGCCTGGTGGATACCGAGGACCGGCTGGAAGGCGTGGCCGCGTTCAACGAGAAGCGCAAGCCGGTGTTCAAGGGGCGCTAGCCGATGAACGGGCCGGACGATAGCGCCCCAGGGTTCCCGGCTGATTGGCCGTCTGAGTGTCCGCCCGCCGATGCCAACGGGCCGGACGGCATATTCTACCGCCTCGTGCACGGGGTACCCCCCGCGTCCGAGGATTTCGTGAGCTATGCCGAGGCGGGGAAGCAGGTGCCAGCCGCGCGAGCCTGCGAGGCGCGGGGCCTCAGTCTGTTCACCGACATTTCGGACGCGTTCCACTATCTGCGGAAATTCCCTTCGCTCGGACGCGGGGTCGCATCGGCCGCGCTGACGGACCAGCATGGCAAGGTCAAAGCGACCCCGCGCGGACCGGCGTCGAGCCACTGCACCTGGTGGCCCTTCGCTTCGATCTCGCGACACAGCCTGTTCCAACCTGTGGACCCTTAAACATGTGGGCGCACACCGGAACCAAGGCGGCCTGGCCGAAGATCGAAGCGCTCGATCCCGAGCATGTGCTCGATGAATATGATGGGCCGCGACTGTTCACCGTGCGCGACCGTGACGGCGATCTTCTGCTCGCTTACCACTGTGGCGAAGACTCGGAGGTAGAGCGATTCCTCCTGGTTCCGGCCGATTCCGCGCTGGTGACGGAGATCCAGACGAACGCTCTGCCGTTGCGGGCGGCCCTGCTGGGACGCGGCTGGGCTTGGATCGTGGATCGCAAGCGGAATGGGACCCTCGACGGTCCATTCAGGGTCAATCCGCGCGAGTTGCCCGAGGACGTGCTCCCGGCCGAGGGCGTCTGCCTGGCTTCCGAGCCTTTGCCCTTTCTGCAATTGCGTCTGACGGGGCCCGGGATGGCCCCCGGAAGCGTTGCAGCGAGCGTGGTCACGGCCGCCTTGGAGGGTGCGACGGGAGCGATCCGGCTCCTCGCCGGCCATGTCCAGCGAGTTTCCACGATCAGTGGGCGGCCCCCGGAGGCATTCCGGCGGCTCTACGATCTGCCCGCCGTTCGCTTCTCCTTCGGCAGCCTGACGATCGCCTTCGCCTCTCCGCTCGGGGTCGGGCAGGCATCTCTTGACGATGATGAGGTGCTCAACGGAGTGGGGCGGTTGCTACGCCAGGGGCTTGACTGGGCGAGCGCCATGACGGGCGCACCGCCGAACGCAACACCCGAATGGCGCGCTATCGTGGAGGCGCTGGCGAGGCTCGCGCCTCCATCGCGCGGGAGCGTCGCAGAGGTCGAGATCAGCGGCACTCTCGCCGCCCCAAACGGCGGGACGCGGTACCTTACCCGCGACGCCGCGCGCAGGATCGTAGAGGCGCGGCGGGTGCTCGTCGCGGACCAGCCCAGCTTGACCCTCGAAGGCTGCGTTCGCGAGTTCGACAAGGACCGGCTTACCTTCATCCTGCGTGACCCGAACGGCGCCAATCTGCGAACGGTCAGTTTCTCCGAACGGCAATACGACGACGTCTGGATTGCGTTCGAGTCCGACCGGCGGGTGGTGATTGTCGCCGACAAAATGCCCGACGGGCAGATGGTGGACCTTGCCGCGCTCACCTTCGCTGATCCCGATCCACCCTCACCGGAGCCGCCCGACTCTGCCGCCTGAAGAAACAAGCCTGTGTTCAGCGGGCGGCAGGGACCCCCATCCCGCCGCCGGCCGTCCTCTCCCTCGCGGTCCAACCCGGGACCGCGCCATCGCCTGTTGCCCAGAACGGAGGAACCCATGACCGCACTCACCCTGTCCGTCGGCCAGTTCATCGCCGATCTCTCGCCCAACCGCATCCCCGAGGAAGCGATGCGCATCGCCCGCCTCGGCTTCATCGACTGCATCGGCACCATGATCGCCGGCCGCAACGAGGACGCCGTCGGCATCATGCGCAGCACGTTGGCCCCGCCCCCCGGCCCGTCCTCCATCACCTTCTCCGCTGCCCGTGCCCCGGCCCCCGAAGCGGCCTGGATCAACGGCGTCGCCGCCCATGCGCTGGATTACGACGACGTGGCGCTGCGCGGGCATCCCTCCACCG
>JAJZVS010000273.1 GCA_021845555.1 Pseudomonadota bacterium | reverse complement strand
TCCGCCCGGCGCAGCAGATCGCCCTCGCTCACCATCCCCACCACCGCGCCGTCCTCCACCACCGGCAGCCCGCTGATCCGGTGGATCAGCATCAGTTCGGCCACTTCCGCCAGCGGCGTATCGGGCCGCACCGCGATCACGTCGGGGGTCATGATGTCGTGTGCTTGCATCGGGTCGGGCTCCGTCAGGCCGGTTGCGGCAGTTTCGCTTGCGGCGCCGCCGCGGGCGCGGCCGGTGCTTCGGGCGGCGGCAGGCGTACCGCAGCGGCCAGCGTCTGCAAGTCGGAGCCGCTCAGCGTCTCGTGCGCCAGCAACGCCGCCGCGCCCTGGCGCAGCAGCGCCAGATTGGCTTGCAGAATCGCGCGCGCGCGGGTGAAGGCGTCCTCGATCAACGCGCGCACCGCCGTGTCGATCGCCGCCGCGGTGACGTCGCTGTAGCGCCGCGGCTCCATCAGCGCCCCGCCCGGTCCTTGCAGGAACTGCGCGCGCTGCGATTCATAGGCGACCTGGCCGAGCCCCGCATCCATCCCGAAGCGCGCCACCATGCTGCGGGCGATGTCGGTGGCCTTCGCCAGATCGTCCTCCGCGCCGGTGGAGATCTCGTCGAAGATCACGCTCTCGGCCGCCCGCCCGCCCAGCAGCACCGCCATGCGGTTGCCGAGTTCGGCGCGGCTCATCAGGAACCGGTCCTCCAGCGGGCGCTGGATCGTGTAGCCCAGCGCGCCGACGCCGCGCGGGATGATGGAGATTTTCTGCACCGGATCGACGCCCGGCAGCGCCATCGCCACCAGCGCGTGGCCCACCTCGTGATGCGCCACCACCTCCCGCTCGTGGCGGTTGAGCAGGCGGGAGCGCTTTTCGATCCCGGCGATGACCCGCTCGATCGCCTGGTTGAAATCCTCCAGCGTGACCTCGGCGGCGTCGTGCCGCGTGGCGAGCAGCGCGGCCTCGTTCACCAGCCCGGCCAGATCGGCGCCGGTGAAGCCCGGCGTCATGGCGGCGATCTCGTCGATGTTCACGCCCTCCGCGAGGCGGATCGCCTTCAGATGCACCTTCAGGATCTGCACCCGCCCGCTGCGGTCCGGCCGATCGACCAGCACCTGGCGGTCGAACCGCCCGGCGCGCAGCAGCGCGGGGTCGAGGATTTCCGGCCGGTTGGTCGCGCCCAGCAACACCACGCCGGAGCGCGGATCGAACCCGTCAAGCTCGGCCAGCAGCTGGTTCAGCGTCTGTTCCTTCTCGTCGTTGCCGCCTTGCAGCATGCTGCCGCTGCGCATCCGCCCCAGCGCGTCGAGCTCGTCGATGAACACGATCGCCGGGGCCTGCTCGCGCGCCTTGGCGAACAGGTCGCGCACCCGGGCGGCGCCGACGCCCACGAACATTTCGACGAACTCGGAGCCGGAGATCGAGAAGAACGGCACCCCCGCTTCTCCGGCCACGGCGCGGGCGAGCAGCGTCTTGCCGGTGCCGGGCGGCCCCACCAGCAAAATCCCGCGCGGGATATGCGCGCCGAGCCGGCCATAGCGTTCCGGGTCCTTGAGGAACGTCACGATCTCCTTGAGTTCCTCCTTCGCTTCATCGACGCCGGCGACGTCGGCGAAAGTCACCTTCACGTCGTTCTCGGCATAGATGCGGGCCTTGCTCTGCCCCACCGCCATCAACCCTCCGGCGCCGCCGGCCATCGGGCGGATCAGGAACATCCACAGCAGCACGAAGGCCGCGCTCGGCACGATCCAGGCGAGGAGGGTGGCAAGCGCGCCCGGTCCCGGTTGGCCGGAGAAGCTGATCCCGGTCTTGGTCAGTTGCTGGGCGAGCGCGGGATCGACCCGGAAGGTGGAGAACTGCGCCGGTTTGCCCGGCGGGGGTATCCGGTAGCGGCCGGTGATCTCGTTCGTGCCGATCACCAGATCGGTCAGCTTGCCCTGCGCGACCAGGGTCTGGAACTCGCTGTAGGGAATCTCCGAACTCGGCGCGATCGTGAGCGCGAAGATGTTCTGGATCAGGATGATCGCGAGCAGGGCGGCGACGATATACCAGAAGTGGATCTGGTGCTCCTTGCGTACCTCCATCGGGATCCTCCGCGTTGGCGCAGGCCGCGCCGCTGCCCCGGCCTGCCGCCGTGCTGGCCCCATCTTCGGTCCCGCCGCGCCCGAGAGCAACCGGCGTCGCCATCGGCCGGGCGGTTAACCGCGCGTTAGCCAATCCGGAGCAAAACTTGCGGTGTCCTCGGCGCCAGAACGGCGTTGCCGCCCAGGCGCCCCGTCCATGACGACCATGCCGATCACCGCAATTCAAGGCCCGCCGCCGGTCGCCGCGCCCGACCGGGCCGGCCGCCCCCGCGCCGCGGCCGACACCGCCGCCGCGCCGCCCGCTATCGCGCCGCCACCTGTCGCACCGACTGGGGCCACGTCCGGCAACCCCAGCGAACGGCTGGACCCGGGTCTCGGCCTCGTCGTCCTGTCCCTGCACGATGCCGCCGGCCAGGTCACCGACTCGATCCCCACCGCCCGCCAGTTGCAGGCCTACCGCGTCTGGCAGGAAACGCGCGTCGGAGCGACACAGGGGCCAACGCCGCCCACTCTGCCCGACGGTGTCCCGTTCTCCGGCGTGGACAGTCCCCCGCTCCCCGTCCCCCTCCCCCTGCCGGCAGCCTCGGCGCCGGGGCTGCCGCTGCCCGCCGCCACGACAGCCGCCAAACCAGGGACCACCGGGCGCACCAGCCGATCCGGCTAAGGTTGGGCCCGGACGCCTGTCCCGCAGCCACCGCAACGCCGCCGCGCTGTCGCGGCAACGCAAACCAGCGGCCGCGGGATTTGCAAACCCAGCACGACGGCGCCACATCGCCGGCATGAGTTCCTGGTTCCCCCGGCCGCAACGGCCGCATCGTCCGACCCTGCTGGCGCTGGCGGCACTCGCCCTGGCCGCCGCCGCGCCGCCACCCGTAGCCCCTTCCGCGCCCACGCCTTCGGCCGCTGCAACACCGGCCGCCCCCGCCCTCACCCCGGCCGACCGCGAGGCGATCACGCGGATCGAGGCCTATCTGAACAGCCTCCACACGCTGAAGGCGCATTTCCTCCAGGTCGCACCAAGCGGCGCGATCGCCGAGGGCACCGCCTGGCTCGCGCGCCCCGGCCGCATGCGCTTCCAATACGCCGCTCCCAGCCCGCTGCTGCTGGTCGCCGGGCACGGGGTGGTGCTGTTCCACGACGCCTCGCTGCACCAGACCAGCACGATCCCGCTCGACCGCACCCCGCTCGGCATCCTGCTGGCCCCCGAGATCCACCTCGGCGGCCCGGTCGCGGTAACCGCCCTGCGCCGCCTGCCGGGGGAGCTCGCGCTGACCCTGGTGCGCCGCGCCACTCCGGCCGAGGGCAGCCTGACGCTGGTGTTCACCACAGACCCGCTGGCGCTGCGGCAATGGACGGTGACGGACGCGCAACACCAGCGCACCACCGTGACGCTGGAGAATATCGAGACCGGCGGCAGCTTCGCACCCGACCGGTTTGCCTTCCCCAATCCCGATTTCGTTGGACAGCAGGGGACGGGCGGGTGAACCGGGCGACGCAGGCCGTG
Source organism: Pseudomonadota bacterium (assembly GCA_021845555.1). Lineage (GTDB taxonomy): Bacteria > Pseudomonadota > Alphaproteobacteria > Acetobacterales > Acetobacteraceae > JAJZVS01. Next base: position 1,667 of record JAJZVS010000273.1, on the reverse strand, counting down.
CTGGCATTCCTGCGCCGGCGCGCGCATGATCGCGCGTCGTCATTTTGCTGACGCAATCCCCGCGCAAGACGCACGGGACGCGACATTGAGCGAGCGATCGGGACCAGGCCGGACGTGAAGCCTCTCATCGGGATCAGTTGCTGCACCAAGCAGTTCGGCGTGTTCGGCATGCCCAACCACGCCGCCTCCGACACCTATGTCCGCGCCACGGACCAGGTGGTGCGCGGCGTGCCGGTGCTGATCCCCGCCAGCGGCACCGCCGCCGATACGGAAACCCTGCTGGACCGGCTGGACGGGATCATCCTGACCGGCAGCCGCTCCAACGTGCAGCCCAGCCTCTATGGCGGCCCGCCGCACCCCGAGGGCACGCCGGAAGACCCCGCCCGCGACTCCGCCACCCTGCCGCTGATTCGCGCGGCCGTGGCGCGCGGCGTGCCGGTGCTGGCGATCTGCCGCGGGTTCCAGGAACTGAACGTCGCCCTCGGCGGCAGCCTGCACCAGCGGTTGCAGGACCTGCCGGGCCGGTTCGACCACTCCACCCCGATGCAACCGAACCCCAAGGTCCGCACCGGCAAGGCGCACGCGATCCGCGTGGTGGCGGGAAGCTGGCTGCACCGCCTGGCCGGCGCCACCGAGATCGCGGTGAACTCGCTGCACAACCAGGGCATCGACCGGCTGGCCCCGCGCCTGATCGCCGAAGGCACCGCCCCCGACGGCACGATCGAGGCGGTCCGGGTGGCGGACGCGCCGGGCTTCGCGGTCGGCATCCAGTGGCACCCGGAATATGATTTCGAGACCGATGCCCTGTCCCGGCGCATCTTCGAAGCCTTCGCCGAAGCGGTGCGCGGGCGCGCCGGGCTGGCCGCCGCGGCGGACTGATCGCGCCGGGTTGCTTCGGCGGCATTAACCCTTCGTACAGATGTGTGCGGCACCCTTCGCCGCATGCCCCGCCTCGCCCCGCGCCGCATCCCGCTGCTGCTGCTCGCCCTGCTCGCCGGCTGCGCGCCGGGGGCCGGGCTGCCGCCGCTCGCCGACCCGCCCCCTGGTCCGTACCGCCTGGGCGCGGGCGACAAAGTGCGGATCATCTCCGTATCCGACGAGGCGTTGAGCGGGGACTTCCGGCTGGGCGACAGCGGCGAGATCGATCTGCCGATGCTGGGCCGGTTCCCCGCCGCAGGGCGCAGCCCCGCCGGCCTGGCCCGCGCGCTGGATGTCGCGTTGCGGCAGGCGGGGCTCGAACAGGCGCCGTCGGTCGCGGTGGAGGTGGCGCGCTACCGGCCGATCTTCGTCCTCGGCGAGGTGAACAAGCCGGGGGCCTTTCCGTATCAGCCGGGCATGACGGTGCTGAGCGCCGTGGCGCTCGCCGGCGGCTTCACCTACCGCGCGATCGAGGACCGCGCCGAGGTGGTCCGCCCCCACCACGGCCGGCCCGGGGAAGCGCGGGCGCGACGCGACAGCCCGCTGCTGCCGGGCGACGTGGTGACGATCTTCGAGCGGCGGTTCTGAGAACCCAGGCCGGTCTTGCCTGGGGCCAGGTCTTGCGCTGGGCCAGGTCTTGCGCGGGGTCCGGCGCGGTCCGACACTCGGCCCGACCGCTTCGTCTCCGTTCCGAGGTTCGCATGGCCCCCTCCCCTGCTTCTCCCGATGGCCGCGCCGCCGGGCCGCTG
>JAJZVS010000272.1 GCA_021845555.1 Pseudomonadota bacterium | reverse complement strand
ACCCTGCCCACCTCGATCGGTAGCGACAATTTCGACAAGGTGCGGATCGAGTATTTCCGCGACGCGACGGTGGCGCTGGAGGCGTTCAAAGCCGGCGAGATCGATATCCGCGCCGAGAACATCGCCAAGACCTGGGCCACCGGCTACGATTTCCCGGCGGTGCGCGAGGGGCTGGTCATCAAGACGACCATCCGCCACCATCTGCCGACCGGGATGCAGGGCTGGGTGATGAACACCCGCCGGCCGATCTTCGCCAATCCGCTGGTGCGCGAAGCGCTGGCCGAGGCGTACGATTTCCAATGGGCCAACAAGAACCTGTTCTACGGCGCCTATCAGCGGATCCTGAGCTACTTCAGCAACAGCGACCTCGCCGCCACCGGCCTGCCGGGCCCGCGCCAGCGTGCGCTGCTCGCTCCGTTCCGGGCCGAACTGCCGCGCGCGGTGTTCGACCGCGCGTTTACCCTGCCGGTGACCGACGGGTCCGGCAACAACCGCCCGGAACTGCTCCGCGCGCTGGCGTTGCTCGAGCGGGCCGGCTGGCGCGTGCGGCACCTCAAGCTGGTCGATGCCAAGGGGCAGCAGTTCCATTTCACCATCCTGCTGCCAGATCCGTCCTACGAACGCACGGCGCTGCCCTATGCGGCGACGCTGCGCCACCTCGGGATGCGGGTGGACGTGCGGGTGGTGGATCCGTCGCAATACCAGCATCTGCTGGACGATTTTGATTTCGACATGACGATGGCGGTCTATCCAGAGGGCAATATCCCCGGCAACGAGCTCGAAGGCTATTTCTCCTGCGCCGCCGCCCGTGCGCCGGGCAGCATGAACCTGGCGGGCGTGTGCGATCCGGCGGTGAGCGCCCTGATCCACGATGTGATCGCAGCGCCGGATCGGTCCCGGCTGCTTGTGGCCGCCCGCGCGCTGGATCGCGTGCTGCTGTGGCGCTGGTACATGGTGCCGCAATGGGGCAGCAGCGTGTTCCGTCTTGCCTACTGGAACCGCTTCGGCCATCCGGCGGAGACGATCCGCCAGGGCGTGGATTTCGATACCTGGTGGGTGGACCCGGCGCTGGCCGCCCGCACCGATCGCGCGCGCCGGGCGGGGGGATAGCGAGCGATGGGCACCTATCTGCTGCGCCGGCTGCTGCTGGTCATCCCGACATTGTTCGGCATCATCGCCATCAACTTCGTGGTGGTCCAGCTCGCGCCCGGCGGTCCGGTCGAGCATGTCATGGCCGAGCTGCGCGGGGAGGGGGCGATGTCGGTGATGTCCGGCGCCGCCGCTGATCTTGGCACCGCCGGCGCCTATCGTGGCGCCAGCGGGTTGGACCCGCACATGCTGGCCGACGTGCGCAAGATGTTCGGCTTCGACAAACCGCCGCTCACCCGGTTCCTGGATATGGTCGGCGGCTACCTGCGCTTCGATTTCGGCCGCAGCTTCTTCCGCGGCCAGAGCGTGCTGGCGCTGATCGCCGGTCGGCTGCCGGTCTCGCTGTCGCTCGGCCTGTGGTCCACGCTGCTGGTGTATGCGATCTCCATTCCGCTCGGGATCCGCAAAGCGGTGCGCGACGGCTCGCGCTTCGATGTGGCGAGCAGCACGGTGGTGCTGGTGGGCTACGCCGTGCCGAGCTTCCTGTTCGCGATCCTGCTGGTGGTGCTGTTCGCCGGCGGCAGCTATTTCCATTGGTTTCCCCTGCGCGGACTGCTGAGCCAGGGTGCGGCGTCTTGGTCGTTCCCGGCGCGGGTCGCGAACTACGCCTGGCATATGGTGCTGCCCGTCACCGCGGTCACCGCCGGCGGCTTCGCCAGCCTGACGATGCTGACCAAGAACTGCTTCCTGGAGGAAATCCGCAAGCAATACACCGTCACGGCGCGCGCCAAGGGCGCCGGCGAGCAGCGGGTGCTGTATGGGCACGTGTTCCGCAACGCGATGCTGCTGATCGTCGCCGGGCTCCCGCAGGCCTTCATCAATATGCTGTTCTCCAGCGTCCTGCTGGTGGAGATCGTGTTCTCGCTGCCCGGCCTCGGCGAGCTGGGCTTCCAGGCCGCGATCCAGCGCGACTATCCGGTGATGTTCGGCACGCTGTACATCTTCACCCTGCTCGGCCTGGTGATGCAGATCGTCGGCGACGTGCTTTATACCGTGGTCGATCCGCGCATCCATTTCGGCGCCCACCGATGACCCTGTCCCCGCTCACCCGCAGGCGGCTGGCAGTGTTCCGCGCGCACCGGCGGGGTCACGTGTCGTTCTGGATCTTCCTGGTGTTGTTCGGCCTGAGCCTGTTCGCGGAGTTCATCGCCAACGATCGCCCGTTGCTGGTTCGCTACGAGGGACACTGGTATGTCCCGGTCCTGCACAACTATGCGGAGACCACCTTCGGGGCCGGCTTCCTGCCGACCGAGGCCGACTATACCGATCCGGACGTGCAGCGCGCCATTCGCGCGCATGGCTGGATGATCTGGCCGGCCATTCCGTATTCGTACGACACCATCATCAAGGATGTCGGCAGACCATCCCCCGCGCCGCCGTCCTGGCGCAACCTGCTGGGCACCGACGACGAGGCGCGCGACGTGCTGGCCCGCGTGATCTATGGGTTCCGCATCTCGGTGCTGTTCGGCTTCGCGCTGACGGCGGTGTCCTCGGTGGTCGGCATCGCCGCCGGGGCAGTGCAAGGCTTCTACGGCGGGCTGACCGATCTGCTGGGACAGCGCTTCATCGAGATGTGGAACGGCATGCCGCAGCTCTATCTGCTGATCATCCTGAGCAGCATCATCACGCCGGGATTCTGGGTGCTGCTGGTGTTCCTGCTGCTGTTCTCGTGGATGAATCTCACCGGCGTGGTGCGGGCGGAGTTTTTGCGCGGGCGCAGCATGGAGTATGTCCGCGCCGCCCGTGCGCTCGGCGTGCGGGATTCGATGGTGATGGTCCGCCATATCCTTCCCAACGCGCTGGTGGCGACGCTCACCTACCTGCCGTTCATCCTTTCGGGCTCGGTCACGGCGTTGGCGGCGCTGGATTTCCTCGGTTTCGGCCTGCCGCCGGGCGCGCCGTCGCTCGGCGAGCTGGTCTCGCAGGGGCGCAACAATCTGCAGGCGCCCTGGCTCGGCATCACCGCGTTTTTCGTGCTCGGCGGGGTGCTGACGCTGCTGATTTTCATCGGCGAGGCGGTGCGCGATTCGTTCGACCCGCGCCGCGTCCCCGCAGGTAGTGATGGATAGCGCGATGCGCTTGCTCGCGGTCGAGAACCTTGCGGTCGCGTTCCGCTCCCGGCGGGTGGTCGATGGGGTGTCGTTCGAACTCGACCGCGGGGAGACGCTGGCGCTGGTGGGCGAGTCGGGTTCCGGCAAGTCGCTCACCGCGCTGTCGCTGCTGCAACTCCTGCCGCCCGGTGCCGCCAATCCGGCCGGCTCGATCCGGCTGGATGGCGAGGAGATGATCGGCGCCCGGCGCGGTGTGCTGCACCGCGCGCGCGGCGGCATCGCTGGGATGGTGTTCCAGGAGCCGATGACCAGCCTCAACCCGCTGCACCGGATCGGCCGGCAGGTGGCCGAGGCGGTTACCCTGCATCGCCGCCTGCCGCGCGCGGCGTTGCGCGAACGCGTGACCGCGGTGCTGGCGCAGGCGGGGTTTCCCGACGCCGAACACCGGCTGGGCGCGTTTCCGCACGAGCTGTCCGGCGGGCAGCGCCAGCGGGTGATGATCGCGATGGCGCTGGCCAACGACCCGGCGCTGTTGATCGCCGACGAGCCGACCACCGCGCTCGATGTCACCATCCAGGCGCAGATTCTCGATCTGCTGGCCGGGCTGCGGGCCACGCGCAAGCTCGCGCTGCTGCTCATCACGCATGATCTTTCGATCGTCCGCCGCTACGCCGATCGGGTGTGCGTGATGCAGGCCGGCAAGGTGGTCGAGGCCGGACCGGTCGCGCAGGTGTTCGCCGCCCCGGCGCATCCCTATACACGCGCGCTGCTGGGCGCCGTGCCGAAGGGCCATGCCGCCCCGCTCGCGCCCGACGCCGCGCCGCTGCTGCAAGCCGACGCGGTTTCGGTCGGATTCGCCCTCGGCCGCGGCCTGCTGCGCCGCGCGCGCGGCACGCTGCGCGCGGTCGATCATGTGTCGCTGTCGGTGCGGGAGGGCGAGACGGTCGGCCTGGTGGGCGAGTCCGGCTCGGGCAAGACCACGCTCGGCTTCGCCCTGCTGCGGATGCAGGCCTGCACGGGACGCATCGGCTTTGCCGGACAGGATCTCGCCATGCTGGACCGCCGCGCGCTGCGCCGCCTGCGTGCCGAGATGCAGGTGGTGTTCCAGGATCCGTTCGGCAGCCTGTCGCCGCGCCTGACGGTGGGCGATATCGTCGCCGAGGGGCTCGGCGTACACGAACCCGGCCTGAGCCGCGCGGAACGCACTGCGCGCGTGGCGGCCGAGCTCGAGGAAGTGGGGTTGGGCGCCGAGGCGATCGGCCGCTTTCCGCACGAATTCAGCGGCGGCCAGCGCCAGCGCATCGCGATCGCGCGGGCGATGGTGCTGCGGCCGCGCTTCGTGGTGCTGGACGAACCCACCAGCGCGCTGGACATGTCGGTGCAGGCGCAGATCGTCGCGCTGCTGCGCCGGCTGCAACGCGATCACGGGATCGCCTATCTGTTCATCAGCCACGATCTGAAAGTGGTGCGCGCGCTGGCCCACCGCATCGTGGTGCTGCGCCACGGCGCGGTGGTGGAGGAGGGGGAGACCGAAGCGGTCTGCTCCCGCCCGGCGCATCCCTATACGCGGGCCTTGATGGCGGCGGCGTTCGATCTGGTGCCGGCGGCGGAGCCGGCGCTCAGGCCGGGGTTATTTCCGTCACCGTAACGTCCATGGTCGCCTTATCGCGTGGATGTCAAACCTGTCGTGGCCGTCGTGCCGGTGCCAGTCGGGGGCGCTACGGTCGGGGCGCGCGATAAGGTGATCTTGCGGCCTTCCCGTCACGGTCGCATCCTGCGCGGGGGAGAACGATCCCATGAACAGCACCGATATCGCCTGGCGCCCGTCCGAGGACGTGCGGCGGAACGCCAACTGGACGCGGTTCGTCGCCCATTGCGGCCTGCCCGATTATGCGGCCCTGGCCGCCCGGGCCTCGGCCGAGCCGGAATGGTACTGGCGCGCGCTGGCGGAGTGGCTCGACTTCCGCTTCCGCCACAAGCCCAGCCGCATGCTCGATCTCTCCGCCGGCATTGCGCATCCGCGCTGGTGCCTGGACGGCACCGCCAATCTCTATGACAGCGCGGTCACCGCGACGGTGGAACGCGCGCCCGATCGCCCGGCGGTGATCTGG
>JAJZVS010000271.1 GCA_021845555.1 Pseudomonadota bacterium | reverse complement strand
ACGACCTGCCGAAGACCGCGACCGGCAAGATCCGCCGCTTCGTGCTGCGCCAGATGACCCCGCCGGCGGCCACGATTGGCAGCCCGGTCGCCGCGTCGGTCACCGTCGCCGCCGCCTCCGCCGCCGCCCCTGGCCCCGCCCCTGGCAGGGAAAATCGCACGGCGGCGGCGGAATAACGCCCGCCCTTGATCTGGATCAAGGCCGACCTGGACCGGGCCGGGTCTAAATACGCATAGCTATGCGGTTTTAGCCGCCCGGCACCTCGAAGGAGGACACGGATGCCCCGCCCCGCCCTCGCCGCCCGCCCTTCCCCGCATGGACGCTCCCACCGGGCCCCCGCGCCGCTGCCGGGACACGCCGCGCCATGAGCGCCGCGCGCAAACGGGTCCGCGCGCTGCGCCTGAACAACAGGCCGGTGGAGGTGCTGGCGGCCGACAACACGCTGCTGCTCGACACGCTGCGCGAGACGCTCGGCCAGACCGGCACCAAGCGCGGCTGCGACGGCGGGGAGTGCGGCGCCTGCACCGTGCTGATCGACGGCACACCGCGGCTCGCCTGCCTGACGCGCACGCAGGAATGCGCCGGGCACCATGTGGAGACGATCGAAGGGCTGGCGGAGAACGGCCGGATGAGCCGGCTGCAGCGCGCCTTCCACGAGCGTCTCGGCGCCCAGTGCGGCTATTGCACGCCGGGCATGGTGATGGCCGCCGAGGGCCTGCTGCGCCACACCCCGCATCCGGACGAGGCGGAGATCCGCGCCGCCCTGGGCGGCAACATCTGTCGCTGCACCGGCTACGTGAAGATCATCGAGGCGGTGCAGGACGCGGCGGGAACGGGGGCGGAGGCAGCGCCATGAACGTGATCCGCAACACCCGCGACGTGGTGGGCCAGCCCACGCCGCTGATCGACGGCATCGAGAAAGTGCTGGGGCAGGCGAAATACACCGCCGACCTGCCGGCCGGGGACGCGCTGGTGGGCCGCATCCTGCGCAGCCCGTTCAGCCATGCCCGCATCCTGCGGATCGATACCGAGGCCGCCCGCGCGCTGCCCGGCGTGCGCGCCGTGATCACCGGCGCCGACTGCGCCTTCACCTACGGCGTGCTGCCGATCGCGATGAACGAATATCCGATGGCACGCGACGTCACGCGCTATCGCGGCGAACCGCTCGCCGCGGTGGCCGCGGTGGACGAGAAAACCGCCGAACAGGCGCTGCGGCTGATCCGGCTCGAAGTCGAGGAACTGCCCGGCTATTACACCGCGGCCGAAGCCCGCGCGCCCGATGCGGTCCTGCTGCACGCGAACAAGCCCGGCAACCTCGAACGCGAAGTCCATCATCGTTTCGGCGACGTGGAGGCGGGCTTCGCGGCGGCCGACCTGGTGCGCGAGCAGGTGTTCCACTGTGCCGAGATCGCGCACGCGCAGATGGAACTCAATGGCGCGCTGGTGGACTACGACGCCGCCCGCGACCACCTGACCATCTGGAGCACGACCCAGGTGCCGTACTACGTGCACCTGATGCTGGCCCGCTGCCTCGAGATGGACATGAGCCGCATCCGGGTGGTGAAGCCCTTCGTCGGCGGCGGGTTCGGCGCGCGGGTCGAAGTGCTCAATTTCGAAATCGTCACCGCCCTGCTGGCCCGCGCCGCCGGCAGCAAGGTGAAGATGCAGTTGTCGCGGGAGGAAACCTTCCTCACCCATCGCGGCCGGCCGGATACCGAAGTGCGGCTCAAGCTCGGCATGACGCGGACCGGCAAGCTCACCGCCTGCGCGGCCGAGGTGGTGCAGCGCGGCGGCGCCTATGCCGGCTACGGGGTCGTCACGATCCTGTATGCGGGCGCCTTGTTGCAGGGGCTGTACCAGCTTCCGGCGATCGCCTACGACGGCTACCGCGTCTATGCCAACCTGCCGCCCTGCGGGGCGATGCGCGGGCACGGCTCGGTCGATGTGCGCTTCGCGTTCGAGGCGCTGCTCGACAGCATGGCCGCCGACGCCGGGCTCGATCCGTTCGCGGTGCGGCGGGCGAATCTGCTGCACGCGCCGACGGAAACCATGAACGGGCTGCGCGTCGAAAGCTACGGTCTCGACGCCTGCCTCGACTGGGTGGAACGGGCGAGCGGATGGCACGACCGGCGCGGCAAGCTCGGGACCGGGCGCGGCCTCGGCATGGCCTGCTCGCACTACGTGAGCGGCGCGGCCAAGCCGATCCACTGGACCGGGGAGCCGCATGCCGTGGTGCATCTGCGGCTCGATTTCGATGGCGGGATCACGCTGCTGACCGGCGCGGCCGACATCGGCCAGGGATCGAGCACGCTGATGGCGCAGGCGGCGGCCGAGGTGCTCGGCGTGCGGCTCGACCGCATCCGCGTGGTGGCGGCGGACAGCATGCTGACGCCGAAGGACAACGGCTCCTATTCCTCGCGCGTGACGTTCATGGTGGGCAACGCCACCATCGACGCCGCGCGGGCCTTGCGCGCGGTCCTGGTCGCGGCGGCGGCGGAACGGCTCGGCGCGCCGGCGGAGGATATCGACTGCGAGCACGAGACCTTCCGCGCCGCGGGCAGCGAGGGTCCGGGCCTGAGCTTCGCGGACGCGGCGCGCGCGGCGCTGGCGCGCGAGGGTGGGGCCATCACTGCCAAGGGCAGCTTCACCTGCCCGGTCGAGTTCCAGGGCGGCAAGCACAAGGGCGGCGCGGTCGGCGCCACCATGGGCTTCAGCTACGCCGCCCAGGTGGTGGAGGTGGCGGTCGATCTCGACACCGGCATGGTTGCGGTGGAAAGGGTCTGGGTGGCGCAGGATTGCGGCTTTGCGATCAACCCGCTCGCGGTCGAAGGCCAGATGCAGGGCGCGGTGTGGATGGGCATGGGCCAGGCGGTGGGCGAGGAAACCCGCTACGAGCGCGGCCTCGCGGTCCATTCCAGCCTGCTCGACTACCGGGTGCCGACCATCCTCGATTCGCCGCCGATCGCGCTGCACATCGTCGAAAGCATCGACCCGAACGGCCCGTTCGGCGCCAAGGAAGCGAGCGAGGGCGCGCTGGCCGGGTTCCTTCCCGCGCTCACCAGCGCGATCGCCGATGCGATCGGGCTGCGGGTCGATACGCTGCCGGTCACGCCCGACCGGCTGCTGGAAGCGCTTGCGAAGCGCCAGCGCGAGCGGCGGCTTGCCCGCGCGCTGGAAGGAGCCGCGTGATGGAACTCCTGCCCGACTTCCGCGTCGCCACGCCGGTCTCGATCGCCGCCGCGCTCGCCGCCGGCAAGCGCCATCCGGGCGGGCGGTTCGTCGCCGGCGGCACGGACCTGATGGTGAACCTGCGCCACGGCATCGGCGCGCCCACCGCCCTGATCGATCTGCGCGCCATCCCGGAACTGCGCGGGATCGCATCCGGCACCGGCGGGATGTCGATCGGCGCGGCGGTCACGCTGGCGGAACTGGCCGCGCATCCCGCGGTGGCCGCGCACTACCCGGCCGTCGCCGCCGCCGCCGCCGCGGTCGGCGCGCCGGCGCATCGCGCCGCGGGGACCGTCGGCGGCAATCTCTGCCTCGACACAAGGTGCATGTTCTACAACCGCAGCGCGTGGTGGCGGGAGGCGAACAGCTTCTGCCTGAAACACGAAGGCGACACCTGCCATGTCGCACCGACCGGCAAGCGCTGCCATGCGGCGTTCAGCGGCGACCTCGCCCCGGCGCTGCTCGTGCACGACGCGGCGGTGGAGATCGCCGGTCCCGACGGGCTGCGCCGCCAGCCGCTCGCCGATCTCTACGCCGAGGACGGCGCGGCCCATCTGCGGCTTGCCCCCGGCGAATTCCTGGTCCGCGTCGCGTTGCCCCCCGATCCCTGGCCGTCCGCCTATGCGAAGGCGCGCGCGCGGGGCGCGATCGACTTCCCGCTCGCCGGCGTCGCGGTCGCGCTGCGGCGCGACGGGGACACCGTCGCAGGGCTGCGGGTGGCGCTGACCGGGACCAATTCGCGCCCCTTCCTGCTGGAGGGGACCGCGGCGCTGCTCGGCGCGGCGGTGGATGCGGCATGGCGCGATCGGCTCGGCAAGCTGGTGCAGAAGCAGGTCTTGCCGATGCGCACCACCCTGCTCGCCGCGCAGTACCGCCGCCGCGTCGCCAGCGCGCTGGCGCAGCGGCTGGCCGGCGCGCTCGGCGGCGCGGCGGACTGACACGGGAGCACCGGTCCATGCAGACCCATATCGCGCGCACTCTGCACGACGAACATCTGGCCACCCTGGCGCTGCTGGCGCGGCTGGAAACGTTGCTCGGCCGGCACGCCCCGACGGCGGGGCCGGACGCAACCTCTCCCGCGGTCGCGGCGCTGCTGCGCGATCTCGGGCGCGCCGTGGCGCAGGAGATCGGACCGCATTTCGCCTTCGAGGAGACCGAGCTGTTTCCCCGCCTGATCGATGCCGGCGCAGGGGAGATGGTGGCGCTGCTGGTGGAGGAGCACGCCGAACTGCTGGCGCTGGCACAGGAACTCGCCGCGCTGGCGGCGCCGGCGCGCACCGGCGGCTTCGCCCCCGAGGCCTGGGCCCGGTTCCACGCCGCCGGCGCCGCGCTGACCGGCGCGCTCGCCGCGCATGTGGACAAGGAAGAAATGGGCCTGCTGCCCGCAATCGACGATCTGCTCGATGCCGAAACCGACAGCGCGCTCGCCATGATCCTGGCGCAGCAGCGCTGACCGCCCGGCCCCCCAACCGAAAGCCCCCGCCCATGGAAGACGTTGCCTCCGCCCTGTCCGCCCCCGCCCATCCGGGTGAGACCCTGCATATCCGCCCGCTCGGCCAGGCCGATCTCGATGCCGTGGTCGCGCTCGATCGGGTGCTGTCCGGGCGCAGCCGGCGCGGCTTTTTCGCCCGCCGCCTGGGACAGCTCGCGCGCGCGCCGGAGGGTTTCGCCGCGCTGGCGGCCGAGCGCGACGGGCGGTTTGCCGGCTTTGCGCTGGCGCGCATCTACGAGGGCGAATTCGGCACCACCTCGCACGAAGCCGCGCTCGACGCGATCGGCGTCGATCTCGCGCTCGCCCGCCAGCATGGCGTGGGCCGCGTGCTGATCGACCGGCTGGCGGCCGAGCTGGCCCGGCGCGGCATCGGCGAACTTGCCACCCAGGTGGACTGGACCGAATACGGATTGCTTGGCTTCTTCGCCCGCTCCGGCTTCGCACTGGCCCCGCGCATGGTGCTGGAACGGCCCACCGTCACACCGCTGCCGAGTGCGGCGATTCCGGTCACCCGCGCCGCCGGCCGGCCGGAGAACGACACCGACTACAGCGGGCCGGGCGGGGACGATTTCCAGTCGCTGGCACGCGACCGC
>JAJZVS010000270.1 GCA_021845555.1 Pseudomonadota bacterium | reverse complement strand
GGCCGCGGCGACCCGGTGTTGGACCGCTATGCCCGCGTCGCCTTCGACAAGGCGCTGATCCCCGGTCAGCCGCAGGCCGAATTGCTGGCGCCCGGCCACCCGCTGCTCGACGCCGCGGTGGATGTTGTGCTCGAGCGCTTTCAGCCGCTGCTCGGGCAAGGCGCCGTGCTCGTGGACGATGCCGATCCCGGCACCGCCCCGCGCCTGTTGCTCTATCTCGAGCACGCCATCCGCGATGGCCGCACGGCAAAGTCGGGCGAGCCGCGCGTGGTCTCCCAACGTCTCCAATTCATCCACCTCGGCGAAGACGGCGGTGCTGCGGACGGCGGCTCCGCGCCCTATCTCGACGACCGGCCGATCACAGAAGACGAGCGCGCGCTCATCGCCGATGCGATGACGGCCCCGTGGCTGGGTGCCGGCGTCGAGCAGCGCGCCCTTGGCTTCGCGATCGCCAACCTCGTCCCCGCCCATCTTGACGAGGTGAAGCGGCGGCGGCTTGCCGAGATCGACAAGGTGGAGCGCGAAGTGCGTGCCCGCCTCAACCGCGAAATCAACTATTGGGACGCCCGCGCTGCCCGCTTGCGCGAGGAGGAACGGGCCGGCAAGGAGCAGCGCATCAATGCCACCAATGCCGAGGCGACCGCCCAGCGCCTGGTCGAGCGTCTGCACACCCGCCAGGCCGAACTCGATCGCGAGCGCCAGATCAGCGCCCTGCCGCCGGTGTTGCGTGGCGCCGCGCTCGTAATCCCTCGCGGCTTGCTCGATGCCCGCGCCACCCCGCAGGCTACGTTAAAGGCCACGGGCTTTGCCGACGACCCTGACGCCCGCGCCGAAGTCGAACGCTTTGCCATGTCGGCAGTGATGGCGGCTGAACGTCACATGGGGTTCGACCCACGCGATGTTTCCGCCGAGAAGAAGGGCTGGGACATCGAGAGCCGCACGCCTTCCGGCCATCTCCGGTTCGTGGAGGTGAAGGGGCGCCACGCCGAGGCGCGCGACGTGATCCTGACCAAGAACGAGATCCTCGCCTCGCTCAATGCGCCGGAGGCGTTCCACCTGGCCATCGTGCGCGTCGACGCCGGCTTTGCCCACGCCCCCGTCTATGTCCAGCGCTTCTTCCAGCGCGAATTGGGCTTCGCCGAGACCGCCGTGGTGTTCAACCTGGCGGAACTTCTTTCTCTGGCTGGATCGACCGAACGCATGGTATAATGATCCAGCGCTCGGACATTGCCAGCCGGGCGTGAACGGAGGTTGCAGTGGTTCTCCGTCTTTTACGATCGGAAAAACCCCGTGGCGGGGTTACTTCGGCTCCCGGCGGTCGTTGGTAGAGCGGCGGCAGCACCGTCCTATCGGTCGATGACCGGGTAGGGCGGCAGAGCAAAGCGGCCGAAAGGTCGCCGAGTTAACGCGGCAAGGCATGGCACACGAGGGGCGGCGCTTTCTACCCGACGCGCGCCCCTCGCCGATTTCCCGCCCCAATCATCAACCCGAAATGCCTCCGCGCGATTTCTCTCGACCTCATTGACGCGGCAGTCTATATCTGCCGTCGATTTATAGACGCGGGAGAGCGGTGTGGCGCTGAGCCTGAAGGACAAGGAGACCGACCGCCTCGCCCGCGAGGTCGCCGCTCTCACGGGGGAGACGCTGACGGACGCGATCCGCAAGGCGTTGGCCGAGCGGCTGGAGCGCGAGCGCCTGCGCCGGGGCGGAACGTTGTGGCTTGCCGATCGGCTGATGGAGATCGGCCGCCACTGTGCTTCCTTGCCCGACCTCGATCCCCGCAGCCCGGATGAGATCGTCGGCTACGACGAAACCGGCATGTGGCGCTGAATGGTTGTCGATACCTCGGCGCTGGTCGCGATCCTGCTGGGCGAGCCGGGCGCCGAGCGATTCGCGCGCGCGCTGAGCGCAGCACCGGTACGACTGGTCTCCGCGGTGACGCGGGTTGAGCTTTCCTTCGTCATCGAGGGCCGCAAGGGGGAGACGGGTCGAGCGGACCTCGAGCTGCTGCTGCGCGATGGCGGCTTCGACGTCGTCAGCGTCACGCCGCAGCAGGCGACGATCGCCGTCGATGCCTTCCGCCGCTACGGAAGCGGCCGTCATCGCGCCGGGCTGAACATCGGCGACTGCTTCTCCTACGCGCTCGCCGTGGCGACCGACCACCCGCTGCTCTTCAAGGGCAATGACTTCATCCACACCGATCTTCGTCCGGCCCTGCCGGCGTCCGCGTCGTGACCAAGCGCCAGAGCAAGCTCCGGGATCGCCGCGTCGTCTCCGCGGGGTCGATCCCGGATGCGGACTTGCAGGCACTGGCAGCCAAGCTGCGGTACGAAGGAATCGCGACCCATAAACTCCACCCCGGCGACTACGGGTTCATCCCTCCGGTCAACCCGCGTCCCACCAAATCTCCGTGCGATGAACTTCGCCCACTGCTCCGCGCCGAAGCGGCGACGCTGTTCCGGCAGGGGGTGCTGGCCGGCATGGTGAGCCTGTTCGGCGCCGACGGCACCCCAAAATACGTCTGGGCCGTCGATGACGACGGCGAGGTCTATGAGGCCAAGACCAAGCCGCCGGACACGACCTATCACGGCTACCGCCTCGGGGAAGACGAACCCGAAATGCGCCGCTACATTCGTGGCGAATGGAGCAAGCGATGCCCGTAGGGCTGGAGATCACCCTGGCGCCGGAACGGCTGGACGAAGGACCGCCCGAGGAACGGGCGTGCTTCGGCCTGTTCACAATCCGTGCCGGCGCGGCAGACCTCACCGCCGGGCTCGATTTCTATATCTCCGCCTATCGTCCCGGCCCCCTGGTCTCCGGCTACCACGCCGCCGAATGGTTCGCCTGGAACTGGTGGCGACTGCGCTACGAACCCCGCTCCCCGGCGCCGGAGTGGTGGCGCGCGCACAAAATGACCGCCATCGGGGAAGGCTATGTCTGGCCGAACCTGACCATCTTCTCGGACGGCGTCCGGACCGCGCTGCTCGCCGAACCTTCCGTCCGCCCGGATGCCAAGCCGTTTCGCTACCTCGGCGCCCACCCCTGCGTCCTCCCCTCCACTGAATTCGAAGCGGCGGTGGATGCCTTCATTCCCCGAATCCTGGCCCGGCTGCGGGACCAGTGCGTGCAGGAGACGAACCTGGACGCGATGTGGCGCGACGTGCTGACCGAGCGCGCGGACCCGGCCCAGGCCCGGCGCCGGCGCCTGGAGGCGCTGCTGGGGCGCGATCCGGACGAAATCGAGGATGACGCCGTGGACCGGCTGGTGGCGGACGCTGCCGCCCTGGGCGAACTTGCGGTCGAGGAACTCGCCGCCGACCGGGCCCGCGGCGGCGACGCGCTGACCGCCGCGGCGCTGGAGCGCCTCGCCGCTTCCGGCGGCACTGACGCCTCCCCCCGCGATGTCGTCCAGCTGGCCCCCGGCACGCGTCTGCCATCCGGTCCGGACGTCGCGGCTTGGCGGCTTGGGGCAGAGGCCGCGCAGGTCTTGCGCGCTCAGCTGGGCCTACCCGACGCGCCGATCACGGACGCGAAGCTCGCAGAGATCGCGGGCACCCAGAAGCGGGCGCTCGCTCGGCGCACGGCCAGCCAGACGGTCTCCTTCGCGCTCGATCGCGATGCCACCCACTCCCGCATCGTCCTGCGCTCCCGCTGGCCGACCGGGCGCCGGTTCGAGCTGGCCCGTCTGCTCGCCGACCGGATCGTGGCCTCCCCACCCGGCCGGCTGCACGCCGCCACGCGCGCCTACACCTACCGCCAGAAGATGCAGCGCTCCTTCGCCGCCGAACTGCTCAGCCCCTTCGCGGCGGTGGACGCGATGCTGGCCGGGGATTATTCCGCGGAGGCGCAGGCGGACGTGGCCGAGCATTTCCAGGTCTCGGAGCGCACCATCCTGACCCTGCTGGTCAATCATCACCGGGTGGAACGCGAGGAACTGGACGAGGACCTCGGCGCCGCCGCCTGAGAGAACGAGGGGGGGCGACGTGACGACCATCCACCAAAGACCCCTCGGGGACCCGACCTCGCCAGAAGGATCGGTTCGCCAGAGCCGGGAGCGCTTGGCTCGGCCGTCCGTCCCCGCTGCTGCTATTGGGCGTTCCGACCGTCTCTCCGGCCGCTGGGTCGCTTCATGACCCCGCTGGAGGATGTCGCGCTGCATCACATCAGCGGTGCCATGCGCGTATCCCTCAAGCGGCTGGTCGAGAAGTCCCAGGAGGATGCGATCGACGACCCCGCCGACTACTGGGTGGACCTCGTTGCCAGCGCATTGAACGGCATGCCGCTGCTCTGGCCGCCGATGGTGGACTCGGGCCAGAGTCCCCTTCCGTTCGAGGCGCCGCACCGGATCGAGACCGAAGTCTATCTCGTCGGAAGCAGCGGCCTGCTCGGCGGACCGACGCTCGACGTTCTCCTCCAGGTCTGGTTCGAGACGGAGTCCATGAATGCAGCCTTCGGCATCCCGCTCCTCGTGCGCCGGGTCCCGTCCTTCGGCCCCGTCCCGCGCGCGATCTGGGACGAGCGGCGCGAGACCGCCCTTCGATTGAACGAGATCACCCCGTGCGGCCGGCTGTTGCTGCTCGGGCATCCGGACCCGTTCGGCGCGAAGCCGCACCATGTCATCAGCGAAGCCCCTCTCTATGTGCTTTCCACGATTTTGGCCGCGAGAATGACCGATCCGCCGCGTGGCTTGTCCGGCGTGATCCTGGAGCATTTCGCCTATGACCTTGCCTCCGGCTGGATCGGCGATCCGGTGCTGTCGGGCGGGCGGAAATCACCCGAATTGAACGCCTTCCTTAGCTATTTCGATACCGCGCGCATCCTTCGGATCCGCATACGAAAGGTCACGACATGGACATGATCCGGGCGCCGCGCAAGAAACTCATCGAAGTCTCCATCCCTCTGGAGGCGATCAACGCCGCCTCGGCGCGGGAGAAGTCGATCCGGCATGGGCATCCGTCCACGCTGCATCTGTGGTGGGCGCGGCGCCCGTTGGCCGCATGTCGGGCGGTGTTGTTCGCGCAACTGGTGGACGATCCGTCCTCCTGGCCCGACCGGTTCGTCGGCGAGGAGGCGCAGGAGGCGGAGCGGAAGCGGCTGCATCGGGTGATCGAGGCGATGGTGCCGTGGGAAGCCTCGAACAACGAAACCATCCTGAACGCGGCGCGGTGGGAGATTGCGCGCTCGGTCGCCTGGGGCCTGGGCGAGGAGCCGCCGGCGCGGGAGGATGGACGGGCGATCCTGGACTATCTGCAGACCAAGGCGCCGCCGGTCTATGACCCGTTCTCGGGCGGCGGGTCGATCCCGCTGGAGGCGCAGCGGCTGGGGCTGCGCGCCTATGGCTCGGACCTCAATCCGGTGGCGGTGCTGATCGGCAAGGCGCTGGTGGAGATCCCGCCGAAATTCGCCGGCCGGCCGCCGGTCAACCCCC
>JAJZVS010000269.1 GCA_021845555.1 Pseudomonadota bacterium | reverse complement strand
GCTGGGGGGCGCCGACGGCGGCCGGTCCGGCCACCGGCCTGTCCTATCGGGCCGCGCCGGATTCCCCGGTGCGGGCGCCCTGTGCCGGTCGGGTGTTGTTCGCCGCGCCGTTCCGCAGCTACGGCAAGCTGCTGATCCTGGACTGTGGCGGCGGCTACGATGCGGTGCTGGCGGGGCTGGCGCAGCTGGATGCGGCGGTGGGCCAGCAGGTGCGCGCCGGCGATCTGCTGGGCGCGCTGGCCGGGGCCGGGCGGGGGGCGCCACGGCTTTATGTGGAGCTTCGCCATCATGGGGTGGCGGTGGATCCGGCGCCCTGGCTGCGGGCCGGCGGTTGACGCCGGAGCGGGTCCGCCCGGTTCTACAAGCCTTAAGGAATCCGTGCTGGACTGCCGGGCGCAGAAACCGGATACACTCTGCTCTCCACCTTTGATGAGTCGCGTCCGCTGACCGGGCATGAGCCGGGACAGCCGACCGCGCGAGAGGAACCGATCGCATGGCTGTTCGCCCCCGGCGCCTTCGTTCCGGGCTTCTGCTCGGCGCCACTTTTCTGGCCGGGATAGCGGCCGTGCCGGCCTATCGGCTGACTGCCGGCCATTTCGGCATTCCCGTCGCGCAGGCGCAGGAGAAGGTCGAGCATGCCGACACCTATCGCTGGCTGACCCTGTTCGGCGATGTGTTCGAGCGGGTGCGCGCCGATTACGTGGACCCGGTCAGTGCCAAGACGCTGGTCCAGAACGCGCTGAACGGCATGCTGAGCGGGCTTGATCCGCATTCCGCCTACATGACCGCGAAGCAGTTCCGCGACATGGAGGTGCAGACCTCCGGCCAGTTCGGCGGGCTGGGGATCGAGGTGACGGAGGACAGCGGGTTGATCCGGGTGATCAGCCCGATCGACGGCACACCTGCCTCCCGCGCCGGGATCAAGGCCGGCGACATCATCACCGCGATCGACGGCAAGACCGTCGAGGGCGTGCCGCTGACGGACGCGGTGCAGAAGATGCGCGGCCCGGTGAACTCGAAGATCACGCTGACGATCAAGCGTCAGGGCATCGACAAGCCGGTGATCGTGACGCTGACGCGGGAGGTGATCCACATCCAGGTCGTGAAGGATCGGATGGAGCCGCACGACATCGGCTATGTCCGCCTCGCGCAGTTCACCGAGCAGGCGAATGCCGGGATCAAGAAGGCGATCGCCGCACTGAAGGCCAAGAACGGCGGCAAGCTGCGCGGCCTGGTGCTCGATCTGCGCGACAATCCGGGCGGACTGCTGGAGCAGGCGGTGGCGGTGGCGAGCGACTTCATCGGCCAGGGGGAGATCGTCTCCACCCGCGGCCGGCACGCCGACGATTCGCAGCGCTGGGACGCCAAGGGCACCGACCTGATCCCCGGGGTGCCGATGGTGGTGCTGATCAACAACGGCTCCGCGTCCTCCAGCGAGATCGTTTCGGGCGCCTTGCAGGACCATCGCCGCGCGGTGCTGATGGGCACGCGCAGTTTCGGCAAGGGCTCGGTGCAGACGGTGATTCCGCTGCCCGGCGGCGGCGCGATGCGGCTGACCACGGCGCGCTACTACACGCCGTCCGGCCGGTCGATCCAGGATCTGGGGATCGAGCCCGACATCAAGGTGGCGGAGACGCGGGAGAAAGTGGAACATTTCGGTCCCGCGCATGAGTGGGATCTGAACCACACGATCAAGAACACCGGCGGCACGCACGCGGCGCCGCCGCGGCCCGATCTGCCGCCGCTGGCCGCCTCGATCCCGGACAAGCCGCCGAAGGATTTCCCGAAGTTCGATCCGAAGCACCCGACCAGCACCGATTTCCAGCTGTTGCAGGCGGTGAGGGTGGTCAACGCGATGGCCGAGCAGCCGCACGCCGCGGCGGCAAAGTGACGTTGCCGCCGGCCGCGCCGGCGGACAACCGCGGCAGGGGATAGAGCGGAGCGGGATGAGCGGAGGCGGGATGGAGCGCCGCGTCGCGAACGGTCGCGCCGGGTGGCGCGCTCTCGGGCTGTTCTGGGTGGTGCTGCTGCTGGCCTTGGGCGGCGGCGCGGCGGTGTTGCAGCACCTCGGTCCGCCGCAGCCGAATGCGCCGCCGGCGGCGGTTGCGGCGGTTTCTCCTGGCGGGGGTTCCCGCCCGGCGGCTGGTGCTTCGGGGCCTGTCGCGCCGGCAGGCGGGCATGCCGGCCCGGCGGTGGCTGCCGGCTTGCCCACGACCCACGGTAAAGTTGCGACCGCCGCCGCGCCCGCGGTCCCGCCGGTCGTGCCGGCCGGTCCGTCTGCGGTGGCGGCGGCCGTCCGGGTCGGGCCGCACCCGATCGCGCCGCCCGACCCGGCGCTGGCCGAGCCGGCACCCGGATTCCCCGGTCGTAGCCTGCCGCGCACCGGCGCCGACGGACAGACGCCGATGCGGGCCTATGCGGCGGCCTTCGATCGGTCGAACCAGTTGCCGCGGGTGGGGCTGATCCTGGCCGGGATCGGCCTGGACAACGCCGCCAGCACGCAGGCGATCGCCATGCTGCCGGCGGCGGTCACGCTCGCGATTTCGCCCTATGCCGCCGATCCGGCGTCGCTGCTGGCCGCGGCGCGGCAGGCCGGGCACGAATATCTGCTGTCGCTGCCGATGGAGCCGCAGAGCTACCCGCTGAACGATCCCGGCCCGCATGCGCTGCGCACCGGCGCGACGGCGGCGGCGAACCGCCATGCGCTCGACTGGGCGCTGTCGCGCTTCGCGGGCTATGTCGGCGTCACCGGGGCGCTCGGGCCGTCGTTGCGCGGCGAACGCTTTGCCGCCTCGGCGGAGGACATGGACCCGGTGCTGCGCGATCTCGCCGCGCGGGGGCTTTTGTACGTCGATCCGCGCCCCGGCGCCGCGGCCCCGAGCTTTGCGGTGGGGCGGACGGTGGATGTGGTGATCGACCGCACGGCGGATGCGGCGGCGATCGACGCGGCACTGGCGCGGCTCGATCGGATCGCCGCGCGCAAGGGCAGCGCGCTCGGCCTGGCGAGCGCGCCCCTGCCGGTGACGCTGGCGCGGCTGGCGGCATGGAGCCACCGCCTGGCAGCGGCGGGGCTCGTGCTGGCGCCGGTCAGCGCGCTCGTTTCGGCCCCGTCGAGATCCGGCGTGACTTCCCCGGTCGCGAAACCAGGTGCGGAGACGGTGAAGTGACGGACCTGCCCTATCGTCCCAATGTCGGCGCGGTGCTGTTCAACCGTGCCGGCCTGGTGTTCCTGGCCCGCCGCGCGGACTTGCCCAATGCGGAAGGCGCGGCCGGTGGCTGGCAATTACCGCAGGGCGGGATCGACGACGCGGAGGACCCGCGCACGGCGGTGCTGCGCGAACTGGCCGAGGAGATCGGCACCGACCGGGCGGAGATCCTGGCCGAGCATCCCGAGTGGCTCTGCTACGACCTGCCGCCGGCGCTGATCGGCGTGGCGCTGGGCGGGCGGTATCGCGGGCAACGGCAGCGCTGGTTCGCCCTTCGTTTCCTCGGCGAGGATGCGGACATCCGTCTCGACCGCGATCCGCATCCGGAGTTCGATGCCTGGCGCTGGGGACGGCTCGGCGAGCTGCCCGGGCTGGCGGTGGGGTTCAAGCGGCCGATCTACGAGGAACTGGCGCGGGAATTCGCGCGGTTTGCCGCCGGCTGACCAGCGCGCCGCGGGTCGGGCGGCAGCGATCCGTCATTGCCGCCTATCCCGCCGCCGCCCCCACCACATAGCCGCGCGCTTCGGCCGCCGCCCACCAGGTGACGATCAGGTGCGGCGCCGCCGCGGCGATCCGCAGCGCCTGTTCCGGATCGCTCTCGATATAATGTGTGCAGCCCCAGCGGGTCGCCGTCGCCGCCTTGTAGGCAGCCACCGTGCCCGCCTCGTGCGGCAGTCCGGCGGGGCGGCATTCCAGCGGCAGCGCGCCATGGCCCCAGCGTTCCAGCCAGGCCGCGGTGCCCGCCCGGTCGGTGTCCGGCCGCCCGGTGATCACCACCGCGCGCTCGGGCGCGAAGGCGGGCAGGGTAGGGAAGGGGGAGAGCGCGTGCCGCTCGGCGATCGCGGCGGCGATGTCGGCGGCATAGGTGGCGTGCGGCACGTCGGGCAGGAACACGCCGTCCAGATCGAGGCCGAAGAACGGGCGCTCGTCGGCGCGATCGGGCCGGGCGCCGCGGGCCCGGGCGGCGCGCGCGGCGGGGGTGGCGTCGCCGCGTTCCCAGGGGAAGCGGAACAGGGTGGTCATCGGGTGCGAGAGGTCGGGGACGAAGCCGGTGGTTTCGGGATCGTGGGTGATCGTGAGGGTGCGGCAGGCGAAACCCTGTGCGGCCAGCGCGTCGCGCGCGGCGCGCAGCGTGGCGCCGGTGGCGCAGCAATCGTCCACCAGCAGCAGGCGGCGGGCGGCGGGCGGCGCGCCCACCCATTCGGCCCCGCCGGCGCGGTCCGCGCGCAGCATCGCCAGCGGCAGGGAGAGCAGGCAGGCGGCCATCGTGGCCGGCACCAGCCCGCCGCGGACGATGCCCGCCACCGCCTCGGGCGCGAACCCGTCGGCGCGGTCGAGCAGCGCGGCGAGCATCCGCTCGGCCTGGTCGTAGCCGATGAAATTTGGCGGCCGCGTGGTGTCGTGGCCCTTCCAGGTTTCCAGATCGGACGCCCGCGCCGTCATTTCGCCCGCCGCATCCCGACCTTGTGATCGACGAAGCGCAGCGTGTAGCCGCGCGCGATATCGATGCCCGGCGGATAGACGCCGACCGCGACCATCGAATCGTAATAGGCCTTCCAGCGCTGCGCGGTCATCGCGCCGATGCCGAACGTCTTCGCATCCCCCGAATCGACGATGCCGTGCGCGAGCATCATCTTGCGCCCGTAGTCGATCAGCGCCTGCGGCATGTCGGGGTTGGCCTTGCGGATCAGCGCGTTCCCGGGCGCCGGATCGCCATACAGATAGGAATACCACCCCTCGATGGAGGCATCGACGAAGCGTTGCACCAGACCGGGATCGGTCGCGATCAGCTTGCGGCTGGTGGCGATGATGTTGCCGTAGCCCTGGTAGCCGGCATCGGCGATCGGCAGCACCACCGGGGTGAAATGCGCCTGCTGCTCGATCAGGAACGGCTCGGAGCCGAGATAGCCTTCCTGCACCCAGTCCTTGTGCGCGAGGAACGGCGCGAGGCTGAAAGTGTAGGGGCGGATCTGGCTGTCGTCGTAATGGTATTTGCCCGCCAGGAAGCGCCACCAGCCGGCGCGCACATCCGCCGCGATCTCGATCGGCTTGCCCTTCAGCGCGGCGAAGCTGTCGGCCCCGGTGCCGGGATGGGCGATCAGCACCGAGGGGTCCTTCTGGAAGATCGCCGCCACCGCGACGAAGGGCAGGTGGTGGCGGGCGAACTCGATCGCCCGCCCGCCGGCCAGGTCGAACTGCTGGCGCCCGGCGAGCAGCAGCTGCACGTGGTTGAGCTGCGGCCCGCCCTGCTCGATCGTGACGTC
>JAJZVS010000268.1 GCA_021845555.1 Pseudomonadota bacterium | reverse complement strand
TGGGCGACGACAATTTCGTCACCAACCCCGAACGCCTGCGGCGCGGCATCGCCGCCGGCGTGGCCAATGCCATCCTGGTGAAGGTGAACCAGATCGGCACCCTGTCGGAAACGCTGGAGACGGTCGAACTCGCGCATCGTGCCGGCTACCGCGCGGTGATGAGCCATCGCTCGGGGGAGACCGAGGACACGACGATCGCCGATCTGGCGGTGGCGACGAACTGCGGCCAGATCAAGACCGGCAGCCTGGCGCGCAGCGACCGCACGGCGAAATACAACCAGCTCATGCGGATCGAAGCCGAGCTGGGTCCCGCCGCGCGGTTCGCCGGGCGCACCATCCTGCGCGCCTGATCTGGTGGCCCGCTGGTCCCTGAAAACAAGGAGCGCGTGTCCCGACGCATGATGCCGATATTCGCGGGTCGGGACCTTAACGGAACGAGAAGCCGAAGGTCACCGGCGGGGGCGCCGCGTAGTAGGTCGGCGGGGCGTAATAGACCGGCGGCGCGTAGCCATAGACCGGACGGTAGCCCTCGTCTTCGCGCTCCCCGTGGTGCCAGCCGCCGTCGCGCCAGCCGCGTTCGCGCTGATGCCATCCCTCTCCGCCGCGGTCGGGACGCTGCCAGCCGCCGCCGTCGCGCCTGCCATCGGCACGGGCGGGGGAAGCGGCAGCGGCCAGCGCCACGGCGCAGACGGCGGCAGCCACGATCGGAATGAGCTTCATGCGGTCCTCCTTGGGGCGCGATAAACCGCCGCCCGTCCCGACATCGGGCGCGGCAACCATGGCGACAAGCGGGCACGAACCGGACGAAAATGCCCCGCCCCGTTTCGTCCCCCGCGCATCCCCCGGTTGCGGCACGGAATTCTGTGCTACACAGTGGCAGAATCGGACGCGGACCAGCGGCGCCCGACGCGAACACATCGTTGTGAGGCGCCGCTTCGGCTGCGGCGGGAGCAAGGCATGGCACTGGGTCGGGAGATGAAGCGCCGGGCGAAGGCGGCGATCGCGCCGCTGTTCTTCCTGTCGCTGGTCGGCTATTTCGGCTGGAACATCGTCCGCGGCGACCACGGGCTGGTGGCCTACCAGCAGCGCCGACAGTTGCTGGCGCAGGCGCAGGCCGATCTGGCCAAAGTGACCGCGCGCGAGACGATGTGGGACCGCCGGGTGGCCTCGCTCCGGACCGGTCATCTCGACCTCGACGCGCTGGACGAGCGGGCGCGCGAGATGCTGACCCTGTCCGATCCGCGCGATATCCTGGTGCCCTACGGCAAGGACGGGCGGCTTTACTGATACGGCAGCCCGCGGTCCCCGCGACCGCCCCGCAATCGCGCTGCGAAATTTCCCGCGTGGTCGAAACTTTGCGTCGCCCGTCCGCCTTTCCGCGCAATGTCCGTAGCGATCCGGTATGCGGAGGAGGCCGCTCTCAAGGATTTAACCAGAATCCGGTTAACGCCGTCTATCGCATTGCACCATAAGACATTTCCGCGCTTCCGGCACTTGCCCTCCCCCCGACCCGCACGCTAGGTGAGGCTCGTCTGTGCCCCGGCATCCGGCCGGGGCCGGACTCCTGCGGGGGAGGCAAGCCATGGCCCAGGCGGCCGAGAAGACCAGGCGCGGCAAGCCGCGCGAGAGCGCGCTCGACAAGGATCACCTGCTGCGCGCCTACCGCGACATGCTGCTGATCCGCCGGTTCGAGGAAAAGGCCGGCCAGCTGTACGGCATGGGACTGATCGGCGGCTTCTGCCACCTGTACATCGGCCAGGAAGCGGTGGTGGTCGGGATGCAGATGGCGGTGGGAAAGGGCGACGAGGTCATCACCTCCTACCGCGATCACGGCCACATGCTCGCCACCGGCATGGACCCCAAGGGGGTGATGGCGGAACTGACCGGCCGGTCGGGCGGCTATTCGCACGGCAAAGGCGGGTCGATGCACATGTTCAGCAAGACCGCCAATTTCTTCGGCGGCCACGGGATCGTGGGCGCCCAGGTGAGCCTCGGCACCGGGCTTGCCTTCAGCAACTGGTATCGCGGCAACGATCGCGTCTCGCTCACCTATTTGGGGGAGGGCGCGTCGAACCAGGGCCAGGTGTACGAGAGCTTCAACCTGGCGGCGCTGATGAAGCTGCCGGTCGTGTTCGTGATCGAGAACAACAAATACGGCATGGGCACCAGCGTCGATCGCGCCTCGGCCTCGACGGACCTGTCCAAGAACGGCGCGCCCTGGGGCATCCCCGGCGTCCAGGTGGACGGGATGGACGTGCTGGCGGTGAAGGCCGCCGCGGATGTCGCGGTCGCGCATTGCCGCGCCGGCAAGGGGCCGTATCTGCTGGAAGTGAAAACCTACCGCTATCGCGGCCATTCCATGTCCGATCCGGCCCGCTACCGCACGCGGGAGGAAGTGCAGATGATGCGTACGCAGCACGACTGCATCGAAGGCGCGCGCAGCAAGCTGGAGGCGATGGGCGTGGAGGAGGCGGAGTTCAAGCGGATCGACGACGAGATCAAGGCGCTGGTGCAGGAAGCCGCGGATTTCGCCCAGGCCAGCCCCGAGCCGGAACCGGGCGAACTCTATACCAATGTGCTGGTGGAGGGCTGAGCGATGGCAACCCAGATCCTGATGCCGGCGCTGTCGCCCACCATGACCGAGGGCAAGCTCGCCCGCTGGCTGAAAGCCGAGGGCGACACGATCCGCGCCGGCGACGTGATCGCCGAGATCGAGACCGACAAGGCGACGATGGAGGTGGAGGCGGTCGATGAGGGCAAGCTCGCGCGCATCCTGATCCCCGAAGGCACCGAAGGCGTGGCGGTCAACACGCCGATCGCGGTCCTGGCCGCCAACGGGGAGGACGTGACGGCCGCCGTCGCGCCCGCCGCCCGCGCGCCCGCGGCCCCCCCCGCTCCTGCCCCTGCCCCTGCCCCTGCCCCTGCCCGTGCCCCTGCGCCCCCCGCCGCCGCGCATCCCGCCCCGGCGGCGGAGAAGGACTGGGGCCCGACCAAGCCGATCACGGTGCGCGAGGCGCTGCGCGACGCGATGGCCGCCGAGCTGCGCGCCGACCCCGACGTATTTCTGATGGGCGAGGAAGTCGCGCAGTACCAGGGCGCCTATAAGATCAGCCAGGGCCTGCTCGACGAGTTCGGTCCCAAGCGGGTGATCGACACCCCGATCACCGAGCACGGCTTCACCGGCATCGCGGTCGGCGCGGCGCTGAACGGCCTGAAGCCGATCGTCGAGTTCATGACCTTCAACTTCGCCATGCAGGCGATGGACCAGATCATCAACTCGGCGGCCAAGACGCTCTACATGTCCGGCGGCCAGATGGGCTGCCCGATCGTGTTCCGCGGCCCGAACGGCGCCGCCTCGCGCGTCGCCGCGCAGCACTCGCAGTGCTACGCGAGCTGGTACGCGCATGTGCCGGGGCTGAAAGTGCTGGCGCCGTGGTCGGCGGCGGATGCGAAGGGCCTGCTGCGCGCGGCGATCCGCGACCCGAACCCGGTCATCTTCCTGGAAAACGAAATCCTCTATGGCCACACCTTCGACTGCCCGGTGGCGGAGGATTTCGTCCTGCCGATCGGCAAGGCGAAGATCGAGCGTGCCGGCGACCGCGTGACCATCGTCGCGTTCAGCGTCATGGTGGGCGTGGCACTGGAAGCGGCGAAGATCCTGGCCGAACAGGGGATCGAGGCGGAGGTCATCAACCTGCGCTCGCTCCGCCCGCTGGATACCGAGACGATCATCGCCAGCGTGAAGAAAACCAACCGCCTGGTGACGGTGGAGGAAGGCTGGCCCTACGCCGGCATCGGCGCCGAGGTGGCGATGACGGCGATCGAGGGCGCGTTCGACTGGCTCGACGCCCCGCCGGTCCGCGTGCACGGGATCGACGTGCCGTTGCCCTACGCGGCGAATCTGGAGAAGCTCGCGCTGCCGCAGCCGGCCTGGGTGGTCGATGCGGTGAAGCGGATCGTTTGAACGGAGCGCGCGGACATGGCCACCAACATCCTGATGCCGGCGCTTTCCCCCACTATGACGGAAGGCACGCTGGCCCGCTGGCTGAAAGCCGAGGGCGACACGATCAAGGCCGGCGACGTGATCGCCGAGATCGAGACCGACAAGGCCACGATGGAAGTGGAAGCGGTCGATGAAGGCGTGCTGGGCAAGATCCTGGTCGCCGATGGCACCCAGGGGGTCGCCGTGAACGCACCGATCGCGGTCCTGGTGGCGAAAGGGGAAGCGGTCCCCGCCTCCGCCGCGCCCGCCCCTGCGGCCCCTGCCCCTGCGGCGCCAGCCCCTGCGGCCCCCGCCCCGGCCGCTGCCACGCCGGCACCCGCCGCCGCGCCTGCCACAGCGCCTCCCGCGGCAACCGCGCCAGCCGCACGCGGCAACGGGCAGGATGCGAGCGGAGGACGGCAGTTCGTCTCCCCCCTCGCCCGCCGCATGGCCCAGCAAGCCGGGCTGGACCTGGCCGGCCTGGCCGGCTCCGGCCCGCACGGGCGGATCGTGAAGGCCGATATCGAGGCCGCATTGCGTTCCCCTTCGGGCGCCCCGGCCGCCGCGCCAGCCCCCGCCACGGCCCCGGCGGCCCGTGCCCCGGCGCCTGCCCCGGTCATCACCGCGCCGCACCGGCTGGTGCCGAACAGCACCATGCGCAAGGTGATCGCCCGGCGCCTGACCGAAGCGAAGCGGGACATCCCGCATTTCTACGTCTCGATGGATATCGAGATCGACGCGCTGCTGAAGCTGCGCGAGGACCTCAATGCGCGTTCGCCCAAGGACGGGCCGGGCGCGTTCCGGCTGTCGGTGAACGACCTGATCATCAAAGCCGCCGCCGTCACGCTGCGGCGCATCCCGAAGGTGAACGCGAGCTACACCGAGGACAACGTCATCCTGTATGACGACGTCGATATCTCGGTCGCGGTGTCGATCCCCGACGGGCTGATCACGCCGATCGTGCGGCAGGCCGATCGCAAAGGGCTGGCGGCGATCAGCACCGAAATGAAGGATCTGGCCGCGCGCGCCAAGACCGGCAAGCTGAAGCCGGAGGAGTTCCAAGGCGGCGGCTTCTCCATCTCCAACATGGGGATGTATGGCGTGTCCGACTTCGCCGCGGTCATCAATCCGCCGCAGGCCGCGATCCTTGCGGTGGCCGCCGGCCAGCAGCGCCCGGTGGTGAAGAACGGCGCGCTGGCGATCGCCACGGTGATGACCTGCACCCTGTCGGTCGATCACCGCGTGGTCGATGGCGCGCTGGGGGCGGAATGGCTGGCGGCGTTCAAGGCGGTGGTGGAAGACCCGATGAGTTTGATGCTGTGATCCCGGCCCCGCGCCTCCCAGCCGAGGCCGCACCCGCCACGGCCAGGCGGCGGCCGGCCGTGGCCAAGCGGAACCCCGTCGTGGCACGGTATCCCGTCATGGCCGGGCTTGACCCGGCCATCCACCCCCCGCCCGCGCTCGCCGCGTGATCGGGCCCCTCGATGCCCGGCGGGTGGGTGTACATC
>JAJZVS010000267.1 GCA_021845555.1 Pseudomonadota bacterium | reverse complement strand
CTTGAGGTGGCGCGACAGGCGCGGCTGCGACTGGCCGAGGATTTCGGTGAATTCGTGCACGCAGAAGGCGCCGGTCGCGGCGAGCGCGAGCAGGCGCAGCCGCGTGGGTTCGGCGCAGGCACGGAGCGCGGTGAGCAGGGTCTCCATGGGCTTGTATCTGACATAAACATATCCTTATGTCCAGCCGATGACCCAGGACGCGGACGCACGCCTGCCGTTGCGCTTCGGCGCGGCCGACCAGGCCGGGCCGAAGACGGCGCTGCTGATCGAGGGCGACGCGCCCGCGCCGGCCGGCGTGGCGGTGGCCCGGTTCGCGCTGCCGACCGGCTTCCCCCGCCATGCGATCGGCTGCGCCTGCTGCGCCCCGCGCGGTCCGGCGGCGGAAGCGCTGGGGCGGCTGTTTCTTGCCCGCGCGCGCGGCGGTGCGTGGTTCCGGGAGGTGGTCGCGGTGGTCGGTCCGGCGGGGGAAGCGGCGGTGCGCGCCGCCCTTGCCGGCGATGTGGTGACGTCGGCGCGGTTCCGGGTGGCGGACTGATCGCTCCCGGCGCGCCGGTCCGCCGGGGAACAGCGGGCAACGTCCGGTTGCCGATGCAGCGCGCGCGCTCAGCGCAGCAGCTCGACCCGCACCCCCACGTGCTCCGCCACCCCGGCCCAGGCGCGATCGGCCGTCAGCGCCGGCACCTGCTCGCGCTGCGCCAGCGCCAGGCAGAGCCGGTCGCCAAGCGACAGTCCCGCCGCCCGCGTCGCCCCGCTCATCAGCGCCGCGCGCAGCGCCAGATCGGCATCGACCGGCACCAGCACGACCGGCAGCCCGTCGTGGAGTGCGCGCACCTGGGCCTCCGAGGCGCCGGCGCGCACATAGCGTGTGGCCACTTCGGCGAAATTGGCCGTGGTCATGCGCGCACCGGCCAGAATCACCGCCATCACGCGTTCCTCCCCCGGCTCGGCCAAGGTCAGCGCGAGCAGGGCCGAGGCATCGAGCACGGTCACGCCGGGTCGTCCTCTCGGGCCGCCTCCGCCCGTCGCTCGGCCAGGAAGCGGTCCACGCTGTCGCCGCTGCCGGCGAACAGGCGGGCCGCGTCCGCCTGCAAGCGGCGGACGGCCTCCCGGACGGTGCGGATACGAAGCTCCCCGTCCTCCACCCGGAGCAGGACGGAGGTGCCCGGTTCGATCCCGAGCTGGCGGCGGAGCGAGGCCGGAAGATTGAGCTTGCCGCCGTCGGAGACCTTGGTCAGCGTGTCCATGGACAAAATCCTGGCGCGGGTACGGAAACAGAATTGCGACCGAATTTGGAAACCAGACCCGGATGCAGACTAGGAACCTTATCAGCAATCCATGACCAATGCCAGCACATGCGCACTCACCGCCGCCGCATCGCCCGATACGCCAGCCGTGCCGCGAGCGCGCGCGGGGCGAAGCGGGTGGCGAACACCGCCGCGCGGTTCATCCCGCCCGCCACCACGACCGGCCGCCCGCGCGCCAACCCATCCAGGCCGATGCGCGCGACCGCCTCGGCGCTCATCATCCGCGGTGGGCCGGCCCGCTCCCCGGCCGCCCCGCCCTGCGCCACAGCAAAGAACTCGGTCGCCGTGCCGCCGGGACACAGCACGGACACGCGCACCCCGCGCGGGGCCAGTTCGGCGTCGAGCGCCACGCCGAGCGAGAGCACATAGGCCTTGCTCGCCGCATAGGCGGCGAACAGCGGCACCGGCAGGAACCCGACCACCGAGGCCACCTGCAGAATCCGCCCGAAGCCCCGCGCCGCCATGCCGGGCGCGAACAGCCGGGTCAGATGGGTCAGCGCGATGATGTTCACGTCCAGCAGAAGCTCGGTACGCGCCCACGCGGCCTCGGCGAGCGGCGCGTGGATGCCGAAGCCGGCGTTGTTGATCAGCACGTCGATGGTGCCGAACCGCGCGGCCAGCGCCTCGCGCGCCGCCGGGTCGGCAAGATCCGCCGGGGCGGCTTCGGCGCGCACGCCCAGGCCGCGGCATTCGGCGGCGAGCGCCTCCAGCCGGTCGGCCCGGCGGGCCACCAGCACCAGCTCGGCGCCGCGGCGGGCCAGGTCGCGCGCCATCGCCGCGCCGATGCCGGCCGAGGCGCCGGTGACGAGGGCGGTCCGGCCACGGAAGACGTCAGTCATGCGGTTTCTCTCCTGTCGGTCCCGCGATCGGCTTTCGGGCGCGGCGCGTCGATCAGATCGGCAACGGGCTGTCGGTTTTCACCTCGTCCAGCACGAAGAACGTGCGGACCTGGCGGACGCCGGGCATGGCGATGATGCGCTCGCTGTGCAGGCGGTTGAACGCTTGCAGGTCGCGCACGCGGATGCGGAGGAAGTAGTCCACCTCCCCGGCGACCAGGACACATTCGAGCACTTCCTCCATCGCGCGGGCGGATTGCTCGAAGGCGGCGAAGCTTTCGCGGGTGGAGCGGTCGAGCACCACGCCCACCAGCACCAGCGTGCCGCACTGCACCGCCGCCGGCGCGATCAGCGCGCGGACGCCGCGGATCGCGCCGCGCGCGAACAGCCGCTTGGTGTGCGCCCAGCACGCCGCCGGGCTGAGCCCGACCGCGCGTGCCAGATCGACGTTGGACATGCGGCCGTCGTGCTGGAGGGCCCGCAGGATGCGGCGGTCGATCGGGTCGTGGACCGGGTCGGTGGCTGTCTGGCTCATGTGAAGGATATTCGGTGATCTCGCTGTTGACCACAAGAATCGTCGGATAAATACCGATCAGTGAGATGGACCAGTCGTGTTCCCGGCTCACTTCCGAAGCACCTTCGATCGTCTCCCGTGTTAGGAGACGCGCGGTCCAGACAGCACGGAGCGGCCCATGTCCCTCGATCTTCCCAACCGGTTTCCCCGCCATCCGCTCGCCTTTTTTCCCTCCCCGATCCACCCCTTGCCGCGCCTGTCGCGGGAACTCGGGGTCGAGGTGTGGGCGAAGCGGGACGACATCGCCTCCGGCCTCGCCTTCGGCGGCAACAAGGTGCGCAAGCTCGAATGGCTGGCGGCCGACGCGCTGGCCCAGGGCTGCGACACGCTGGTCTCGATCGGCAACATCCAGTCCAACCACACGCGGCAGGTGGCCGCGGTCGCCGCCGTGCTCGGCATGCGCTGCCGGCTGGTGCAGGAGGAATGGACCCGCTGGGACGACCCTGTGTACGACAAGGTCGGCAACATCCTGCTGTCCCGCCTGATGGGCGCGGAGACGGTGCTGGAAGGCGAGGGCTATTCCACCGCCGTGAAGCCGACCTGGGAGCGGGCGCTGGAGCAGGTGCGGCGCGAGGGCGGCAAGCCCTACGCGATCCCGGCCGGCGCGTCGGACCATCCGCTCGGCGGCCTCGGCTACGCGCATTTCGCCGACGAACTGGCGGCGCAGGAGGCGGCGGCGGGGATCTTCTTCGATACGGTGGTGACGGCGACCTGCACCGGCTCCACCCAGGCGGGCATGGTGGTCGGTTTCGGCGCGCAGGACCGCCCGCGGCGGCTGATCGGGATCGACACCGCCGCCAACGCGGCGATGACCCGCGCCGCGGTCACCCGGATCGCGCATGCGACGGCGGAGCTGGTCGGCCTGAACCGGGAAATCCGCGACGCGGAGATCGAGATCGATCCGCGCTTCGCCGGGCCGGATTACGGCTTGCCGGACGAGGCGACCATCGCCGCGATCCGGATGGGCGCGCAGTTGGAGGCGATGCTGACCGACCCGGTCTATGAGGGGAAGTCCCTGGCCGGGCTGATCGCCATGGCCCGCGGCGGCGAGATCCCGGCGGGCGCGAAGGTGCTTTACGTGCATCTCGGCGGGGCGCCGGCGCTGAACGCCTATCATCGCGCCTTCGCCTGAACGGACACCGCGCGGCGCACGCTGTTTCCTCCCGCAGCCCTTCGCGGGAGGGGGGCGGGTCAGCTCCGCCCGAACAGCGCGGCGAGCTCGGTGCGGCTGAGTTTCAGCACCGTCGGGCGGCCGTGGCTGCAGGTCGCGGCGCGCGGGGTCGCCTCCATCTGCCGCAGCAGCGCGTCCATCTCCGCTGGCGCCAGCCGCCGCCCGGCGCGGATCGAGCCGTGGCAGGCGAGCCGGGCGATCGCCGCTTCCAGCCGGGCGGACAGCGCCTCGGCGGGGGCGTCGTCGTCTGTGGTTTCCTGGGGGGCCTCGGCGTCCCATTCGCCCAGTTGCTCGGCCAGGTCGCGCAGCAGCGGCGCCGGGTCGGGCGCGCCGAGCAGCGCCGGCAGGGCGCGGACCAGCACCGCGCCGGGGCCGAAAGCCTCGAGCTCCAGCCCCAGCCGCGCCAGCGCCGGGGCGCGCGCGAGCAGCCGCGCGGCGTCCGCCGCCGGCAGATCGACCACCGCGGGCACCAGCAGCGGTTGCGCGCGCACCCCGCCTGCCAGCATCTGCGCGCGCAGGGCTTCGTGCGTCAGGCGCTCATGCGCGGCGTGCTGATCGACCAGCACCAGCGCGCCATCGGCGGCGACCGCGACGATATAGGTCTCGGCGATCTGCCCGAGCGGGGCGCCCAGGGGGTAGGCCACGGCCGGCGGCGCGAACCCGGATGGCGCGAACCCAGAGGGCGCGAACCCGGAGGGGGACATCCGCGCCGAGGGGCCGGCGTCGAGCAGCATGCCGGTCTCCGCCAGCCCGGCGGGCCGCGTCGGCGCGGCCGCATCGGGCCGGTCCATCCCCGGCAACGGCACGCCGCCCGGCCAGGCCGGGCCGGTCTCGGGCCGCCATGCGGCGCCCCGCCATCCCCCCGGCCGCGCGGGAGACGACAGGCGCAAGCCCGGGCGCGACGCCGGGACATCGGTGCCGGCCGCGCCGGCGAGCGCCCGGCCGATGCCGCCGATCACCAGCGCGCGCACCGCGCCGGGATCGCGGAACCGCAGCTCGGCCTTGGCCGGATGCACGTTCACGTCGAGTTCCTCGGGCGGCAGGTCGAGCCACAGCGCCGCCACCGGGTGCCGGCCGGCGGCGATCACCTCGCGAAACGCCACCCGGATCGCGGTCTTCAGCAACGGGTCGGTGACCGGCCTGCCGTTCACCGTCAGCGCCTGCGCCTGCGCGGTGGCGCGCGTCACCGCCGGGGAGGCGACGAAGCCCGCGAGCCGCAACGCCCCGCGCTCGGCAGCGACTTCGATCAGCGCCGCTGCCGCGTCCGGTCCGAGCAGCGCGGCGACCCGCCCGGCGCGGTCCTGCGCCGGCAGGTCGAACGCCACCCGGCCGTCGCTTTCGAAGCGGAACGCCACGGCGGGCGCGGCGAGCGCGAGGCGGCGCAGCGCGGTTTCGGCGTGCTCGGCCTCGGTGCGCGGGTGTTTGAGGAACTTCCGCCGCGCCGGGGTGGCGAAGAACAGGTCCCGAACCTCCACGCGCGTGCCCGGCGCGCCGGCGGCGGGCGCGACCGGGGAGACCACGCCGCCCTCCACGCTGATGCGCGCCGCGTGGTCCGCTCCGGCGGGGCGCGAGGTAAGGGCAAGCCGCGCGGCGGCGCCGATCGAGGGCAGCGCCTCGCCG
>JAJZVS010000266.1:5135-5505 GCA_021845555.1 Pseudomonadota bacterium | reverse complement strand
CGCTCAACCGGCCGGCGCCAGCACCACGCGCGGCGGGGATTTCAGCGTTTGCAGGATGACGCAATAGCGCTCGGTGGTTTCGATCAGGCGGGCGAGCTTGTCGGGCGGCGCGTCGGAGTCGATCTCGAAGCGTAAGGTGATGTCGGTCAGCCCGACCGGTGCGGCGCGGTCGATTCCGAGCGTGCCGCGGGCGTCCCAACTGCCCTCTGCGACGATACGCCCGCCGCGGACGGGGATGCCCATGGCGGTGGAGACGGCGCGGAAGGTCACGCCGGCGCAGGCCACCAGCGCTTCCAGCAGCATATCCGCCGAGCACGCCATCGCCCCGTCGCCCCCGGCCGCCGGATGCAACCCGGCGCGCGTCTCCCCG
>JAJZVS010000266.1:0-5125 GCA_021845555.1 Pseudomonadota bacterium | reverse complement strand
GGGTCGAGCCGCGCCTCCGCGCGGGCGGCGACGCGGGCGGTCGCGGGATCGTCGCGGTAGCGCTGCTTGATGGGCGCTTGCAGCGCGCGGAGTTCGGTGGCGTCCATGCCGTCCTTCCTGTTGCCCGCTTCCGGGGGCGTCATGTGGTGTCGCGGTCGGCCGCCGGTGGGTTCGGGGGAGACCTCGCCCGATCGCCGCCTGCGCTCGATGACCAGGCACAGACTACCGCCCGGCGCTCTGTCGGCGAAAGACGGGGGCCCGATGTCTCGCGCCATGAACGCGCCCGTCGGTGCCCATGCCGGCGGGTTCGCTGACACAGGTGTCGTCGGCGAGGCGCAAGCTGCGACCGGCTCAGCGCAGCGCGGCGCCAGGTATCTTCGCCGCGAGCAGCCGTTCCATCAGGACCGCCACAAACGCCGTCGCCTGGTCCAGCTGGCATTTGACGGCCGGATTGCTGGGGCTGATGGCGCAGCCCCGAAACCGACCGGATCAGTAAATCCCGAGATACTGGTGCAGATCGATGCCGCTGTCGCGCAACCCGGCCGCCGTGCCCGCCACCGCCACCTGGCCGCTGTTCAGGATCACGATGTCATCGGCGATGTCGAACACCAGCTTCGCATTCTGCTCTACCAGAACGATGCTGAGGCCCTGCTCCTTCAACCGCCGGATGGTGGCCATGACCTCGGCAACGATCCGCGGCGCCAGGCCCTCCGACGGCTCGTCCATCAGCAGCACGCGCGGGTTGGCCATCAGGGCGCGGCCGATCGCGAGCATCTGTTGCTCCCCGCCCGAGAGGTGGCCGGCCAGGTGATGCCGTCGCTCCTTCAGGCGCGGGAAGGCGGCATAGACGGTCTGGAACCCCCAGGGTGCGTGCTTGCCGCCGGCCTCCGGCTTGCGCGCCGCCACCAGCAGGTTCTCATGCACCGAGAGGCTGCGGAACACGCGCCGTCCCTGCGGCACCAGCGCGATCCCGCGCGCGGCGATGTCCTCCGGCGCGCGCCCGGCGATGTTCTGCCCGAACAACGTCACGGCGCCCCGCCGCGGGCGCGCAACGCCCATCGTCACATTCATGCAGGTGGTCTTGCCGGCCCCGTTGCGCCCGAGCAGGCCCAGAAGCCGCGCCTCGCCAAGGCTCCAGGTCACGTCGTGCAGGACGTGGCTGTCGCCATAGTAAGCGTCAATGCCGCTGAGCGCGAGCGCCTCATTCGCCAAGGTAGATCTCCTTGGTGCGCGGATCGGCCACCACTTCGGCGCGCGTGCCCTCGACCGCGATGGCACCGAAATGCATCACGCTGATCCGATCGGCGAAATCGAGCGCCACGTCCATGTCGTGTTCGATCATCACGATCGTGATGTCGCGCGGGATGGCTGCGAGCAGCGCCTTGACCTCGCCCCGCTCATCGATCGAAAGGCCGGCGAACGGCTCATCGAGCAGCAGCACGCGCGGGTTCTGCGCCAGCGCCATCGCGATCTCCACCCGGCGTCGCTCGCCATAGGAGGTCTCGGCGAGCGACCGGTGCGCCATCGCGCCGAGCCCCACCCGCGCCAACGCGCTTTCCGCCTGGGCGATGAGGTGGGCCTGCCGGTCGAGCCGCGCGAGCGGGTTCCAGCGCAGCCGCGACAGGCCGAGCAGCGACAGCGTCACGTTGCGCAGCAGCGTGTCCTTGGGGAACAGGGTGATGATCTGATAGGTCCGCGCCAGCCCCAGATGCGCGCGCGCGCGTGCCGGCAGCCGCGTGATCGGCTGGCCGAACAGCGCGATGGATCCCCCATCCGGGCGCAGATCACCGGCGATCAGATTAAACAGCGTGGTCTTGCCGGCGCCGTTGGGGCCAATGATCAGCCGGCGCTCGCCGGGCGCGATCTCCAGATGGATCTGCTGGGTGACGCGCAGGCCGCCGAAGGATTTCTGCAGGTCGCGGACCGCAAGCGCGGTCATGTGGCCGGCGCCTTGGAACGCCGCGCGCGCAGGCGACGGACCAGCCGCGCGGTCCCCGGCACCAGCCCCTCGGGCATGAACATGACGATCAGCACGAAGATCGCGCCCAGCATCATGTTCCAGCGCGAGATATAGGCACTGGCGACGTTCTTGACGATTTCCACCAGCAGGGCGCCCACCACCGGGCCCAATATGGTGCCCGAACCGCCGGAAATCGCCATCAGCACCGGCTCGGCCGAGGCGGTCAGCGCGGCCGTGGGCGGGCTGATGAACTCGGCGCGGTAGGCGAACAGGATGCCGGCGACGGCGGCCAGAAACCCTGAGAACATGAAGGCGCAGAAGCGGATCAGCCAGACATCATAGCCGAGCGCGCTCATGCGTCGCGGCTGATCGCGCGTGCCCTTGAGGCTGGCGCCAAACGCGGAATTGACGAACATCCAGTAGGCGAACAGGCACAGCGCGAACACGATCAGCGTCGCGTCATAGAAATGCGCCGGCGTGGCCAGCGTGACGCCGAACGGTGCCGGGCGGCTTGCGACCGAGATGCCGTTATCGCCGCCGGTCAGGCCGACCCAGCGATAGGCAAGGCCCCACATGATCTGGCCGAGCGCGAGCGTTATCATGATGAAGCCCACGCCGGTGGTGCGCAGACTGAGCGCGGCGAACACCGCCGTGCCGGCAAGCGTGATGGCGATTGCGAGCAGGATCGCCGAGAAATGGCCGAATCCTGCGCCCAGGCACACCGCGACCGTATAGGCGGCCAGGCTGAACAACCCCCCATGCCCGAGCGAGACGAGGCCCGCGTACCCGATCAGCAGATCGACCGAGAGGGTGAAGATCGCGTAGATCAGGACCTCGCTGGCGACGCTGATATAGTAGCTGCCCGGGACCCACAGCGGAACGCTCGCCACCAGCAGCAGCGCGACAGCAAACGTCCCCCGGAACGCCCCCTGGAACGCCCCCTGGCGCGCGTTCATGGCGCCGCCCTGCCGAACAGGCCTTGCGGACGCAGCACCAGCACCACGACCATCGGCAGGAACAGGATAAAATAGGCCAGTTGCGGTAGCAGCACCAGGCCGAAATTGTAGATGAAACCAATCACGATGCTGCCCACCAGGGAACCGATCAGGCTGCCGGTGCCGCCCAGGATCACCACCACCAGCGCGAGCGGCAGCATGGCGAAATCCAGTCCCGGATAGACTGACAGGATCGGCGCGCCCATGATTCCGCCGAACCCCGCGAGCGCGGCGCCGAGGCAGAACACGACGGTGAACAGCCGCGACACCCGGATGCCAACCACGCGCGCCATCTCGGGATCATCGACCCCGGCGCGGATCATCGCGCCGAGCCGCGTGCGTTCGAGCAAGGCCCAGAGCAGCGCTGCGATCACGACCGCGATCAGGATGATGGCGATCCGGTAGGTGGGGAAATACACGCCGAGCGTGCGCGTGCCGCCTGAGAGCGCCGATGGCGTGTCGATGGAGATCGGATCGCCCCCCCACACCATAAGGCAGAAATCGGAAACCATGAAAGCGATCCCGAGCGTCACCAGAACCTGCGCCAGCACCGAACCGGCCAGCCGGCGCAGCAGCAGTCGCTCCACGACCCCGCCGAAGACGGCGACCGCCGCCGCCGCCAGCGCCGCGGCCAGCCAGAACGGCAGGTGCCACGTTACGATCGCGGTGCTGCCGATATAGCCGCCCAGCATGAACATCGAGCCATGGGTCAGGTTCGGCACGCGCATCAGTCCGAAGATCAGCGAAAACCCGGCCGACAGCAGAAACAGCAGGCCGCCGAAGGTGACGCTGTTGATCGCCAGTATGGTCCACATGCTCACCCCCGGCGTTATCGCGCGAAGCGGCGCCATCCCACCCCTTGGGGTGATACGGCGCCGCCACGCATCGCGGCCCTGGTCGGCGCGATCAGGACTTGCAGGCCGTCACCGGCGGCCAGGCGCGCGAATAGGCCGGCTGCTTGAGATAGGTGGCCTCGGCGTAGGGCCAGAACTGACCGATGTTGTTGTAGGTCTCGAGGGTCACGTTGGTGAGCTTGCCGCCGGCTTTCTCGATCCTGCGGACGTAGATGTTACCGACCGCGTTGCCGAGATGATCGAAGCTGAGCGGCCCGCGTGGCGTATCCTCGAGCTTCACAGCGCGCAGCATCCGGACCGTCCGTTCCGGACTAGACACGTCGCCGTGCAGCGCCTTGAGCGCGGCCTCGATCACCATGCCATCGATATACATCCCGGCGGCGTAGAATCCCGGGACGGCATCGAAATACTTCTTCATCAGGCTCTTGAACGTCTTGTTGGCATCGCCTGGGAACCCGATCGTGTAGGGGCAGGCGCTGACCATGCCGACCGCACTGTCGCCGAAATGCGGCAGCAGCGCGTCATCGCCCGCGGTTTCGCCGCCGCAGACCGGCAGCTTCAGGCCGAACGCGGCGTATTGCTTCATGAACTGCACCGGCGCCGCGCCGGCATAGCCCTGGCAGACGCCGTCGCAATCGCGGATCTGCGCCAGGTACGGGGTGAAATCGAGCGTGCCGAGCGGCGACCACAATTTCTTCACGACGCAGCCGCCGCGATCCTGGAACACCTGCTGGAACCCGCCCTCCTGCTCATAGCCGAAGGCGAAATCGGAATCGATGGTGATGACCCGCTTGAGGCCCATCTTCTTGTGGGCGTAGTCGGCCATCACATGCATCGCCTGCGATGAGGTTGCCGAGTCGCGCACCAAGTACGGATTGGGCGCGCGCTGCGTCAGGTTGTCGGCGCCGGCGAGGCACAGCGTCGGCACCTTGTGCTGCGCGACATAGGCGTTGATGGCGAACATCTCGAACGCGGCCAGCGGGCCGACGATGAAATCCACATGGTCGCGCTCGACCAGTTCCTGCGCCCGGGTCTTGGCCTGCGCCGGGCTACTCGCGGTATCGGCGAGGATGAGATCAACCTTATAGCCGGCCAGAATAAAATTCTTGGATTTCAGATATGATGTGATGCCCTGCTGCATCTGGATGCCGCCCTCGGCGAGCGGGCCGGTCTTGTCGGCAAGCAGACCGATCTTGATCGGCCGCGATTTGGCGATCGCGGGGGCGGGAAGCGCGGCGGCGCCGGTGGCGGCGGCGGCTCCGGCAAGCAAGGCGCGGCGGCTGACAGTCATGACGATGGACGCTCCCCTCTGGCTA
>JAJZVS010000265.1 GCA_021845555.1 Pseudomonadota bacterium | reverse complement strand
CGAACAGGGCCAGGCCGCCGAGGAGGAGCCAGAGCATGGGTCACCAATCCGTCGCGAGACCGGGGAACGCCGCCAGCGGGAGGATGCGCGTCACCCCGTACCGTCGCAAGCAACGGCGAGGAAATCGGCTGAAGGTCGCGCCGTCCCCACCTCCCCGCGACGCGGGAGAGGTGGCGCCCGGTCGGGGTCAGCCCTCCGGCGCGGCGGCGGCGATCTGGATTTCGCGGGCCTCGGGCTGCTCGCTCGCGCCCGGGTCGGCCTCGCCCTGGGTGTCGGCGCCGAAGTTCGGCGGCTCTTCCCCGTTGAACTGCCGGCGCGGCGGGTGCTGCGGTGCGCCCTGCTGGGTCTGCTGCGCGGCCTGGGCCATGGCGTTGAGGATGCGGAAGTAATGCTCCGCGTGCTGGAAATACCCTTCCGCGGTCACCCGGTCGCCGCTCGACGTCGCATCGCGCCCGAGCTGGAGGTATTTCTCGAACAGCTGCTGCGCCGTCCCGCGGATGCGCAGGTCCGGGCCGTTGCTGTCGAACACGTGATTGCGGTTCAGCGGGACATTGCCGCCCTGCTGGCGAAACCCGCCGCCGCCGCCCCCGCCACCACCGCCGCCACCACCACCGCCGTTGCGGTTGCCACGGCCACGCATGCGTTTCATGTTCATTCTGCTGCCGTCGCGCTTTCCTGTTGCCGCCGGCCTCGGGCATGCTGCGGGCCGCGGGGAGAGTCCCCCGGCGCCCTGGGGCGTGCGATCGCGGCCGGTCTCGATACCATCGACGTGTGGAGCGTGCCGGTGCCGGGTCCGAAGGAAACCGCCCACGCGTCCCGAACCCTGTCCGGGGCGCAACCGGGGCGACAAGCGACCCTGACCACCGCGCCGGGACCGACCGCTTACGGGCGATCCCAACCACGTTGCTCAAGGTAGTCCGCCACCCCGCGTCTGCCAAACGGTTTTTTTCAGGGCGCCGCCGGCCGCAGCACCAGCGCGCGCGGGGTGCCGGCGAGATCGGCCCGCGCGGCGCCGGCCAGGCCGGCGGCGGTCGCCAGCCGCCCCACCGAGCTCGCCTGGCCCTGACCGAGTTCCAGCACCGCCAGCCCCCCCGGCGCCAGCAGGCGCGGCAGGTCGGGGATCAGCCTTCGATAGGCGTCCAGACCGTCCGGCCCGCCGTCCAGCGCGGTTTTCGGCTCATGCCGCGACACTTCGGGCATCAACCGGGGAATCTCGGCGGCGGCGATATAGGGCGGGTTGCACAGCACCAGGTCGAACCGGCGGTCGGCCGGCGGGGCCAACGCGGCGGCCCAGTCGCCGCAGACGAAGGCGGCGCGCCCCGTCAGCCCCAGCATGGCAGCGTTGCGCCGCGCCAGGGTGGCGGCGGCGGCGGAGCGGTCGATCCCGACCCCGAACGCGGCCGGAAACTCGGCCAGCGCGGCCAGCAGCAGGCAGCCGGTGCCGGTGCCGAGGTCGAGGATGCGCCGCGGCGTTTCCCGCCCGGCAAACGCGGCCAGCGCCGCCTCGATCAAGGTCTCCGACTCCGGGCGCGGGATCAGCGTGGCCGGGGAGACGGCGAAATCGAGGCTCCAGAACTCGCGCCGGCCGAGGATCAGCGCCAGCGGCTCGCGCGCCTCGCGGCGGGCCAGCAGCGCCGCGAACCGCTCCGCCGCCTCCGGCGGCAGCGGCGCGTCGGGGTCGAGCAGCAGCGCCTCCTGCGCCAGGCCGAGCGCGTGGGCGAGCAGCAGCCGCGCCTCCAGCCGCGCCGCTTCCACCCCGGCCGTGCCCAGCCTGCCGGCGGCGTCAGCGAGGGCGTCGCGGCGCGTGACCGGGCCGCTCATCTCGCCGCGGCCAGCCGTGCCGCCTGGTCCTCGGCGGTCAGCGCGTCGATGAACTCGTCGAGTTCGCCTGCCATCACCCGGTCGATCTTATACAGCGTCAGGTTGATCCGGTGGTCGGAAACGCGCCCCTGCGGGAAATTATAGGTGCGGATCCGCTCGGAGCGGTCGCCGGTGCCCACCTGGGCGCGCCGGTCGGCGGCGCGGGTGGCATGCAGCGCGGCGCGCTGCTGCTCGTACAGGCGCGCGCGCAGGATCTTCATCGCCTTGGCGCGGTTCTTGTGCTGGCTCTTCTCCTCCTGCATCGCCACCGCGATGCCGGTGGGCAGATGGGTGATCCGCACCGCGCTTTCGGTCTTGTTCACGTGCTGGCCGCCGGCGCCCGACGCGCGATAGACGTCGATCCTGAGGTCGCCCTCGTCGATCTGCACGTCCACCTCCTCCGCTTCCGGCAGCACCGCGACGGTCACGGTGGAGGTGTGGATCCGGCCCTGGCTTTCGGTCGCCGGCACCCGCTGCACGCGGTGCACGCCGGATTCGTATTTCAGCCGGGCGAACACGTTGCGTCCGGTGATCTCGGCGATGCCTTCCTTGATGCCGCCGAGTTCGGTGTCGGCGTATTCCAGCAGCTCGAACCGCCAGCCCTTCAGGGCGGCGTATTTCTGGTACATGCCGAACAACTCGGCCGCGAACAGCCCCGCTTCGTCGCCGCCGGCGGCGGGGCGGATTTCCAGGATGGCGCTGCGTTCGTCCGCCTCGTCGCGCGGCAGCAGGGCGAGGCGGATCTCGTGCTCCAGCGCCGGCAGCTGCGCGTCCAGCGCGGCGATCTCGCCCTCGGCCAGTTCGCGCATCTCGGGGTCCGCGCGCAGCGCTTCGGCCTCGGCGCGGGCCTGTTCGGCGGCGCGCAGCTCGCCGATGCGCGTCTCCAGCGGTTCGATCTCGGCCAGTTCGCGCGAGGCGCGCACATAGGCTTCCCCGGCGATGCCGCCGGCGAGCATGGCCCGCAGCTCCTCCGCGCGGGCGGCGATCCGGTCGAGTTGGGCGTCGAGGCTCATCGCAGCCTGGCGGGCAACTCCGCCAGCGGGACCGCCGCCTGCGCGCCGCTGGCGAGGTCCTTCACCTGGGCGACGCCGGCGGCCAGATCGTCCTCGCCCAGCAGCACCGCGGCGCGGGCGCCGATCTTGTTGGCCCGCTCCATCCGCCGGCGGAGGTTGCCGCGATAGGCCATCTCGGCGCGGATGCCGGCGCGGCGCAGCGCCTGCAAGACATCGAGCGCGGCGTCCTCGGCCGCGCCGATCGGGATCACCGCGACCGGGGCCGGGGCGGGGGGCGCGGTGTCCAGCAGCATCGCCAGCCGCTCGATTCCGGCGGCCCAGCCGATCGCCGGGGTGGGCGGGCCGCCCATTTCGGCCACCAGCCCGTCGTAGCGCCCGCCGGCCAGCACGGTGCCCTGCGCGCCGAGCCGGTCGGTCACGAACTCGAACGCGGTGTGGCTGTAGTAGTCGAGGCCGCGCACGATCAGCGGGTTTTCCCGGTACGGCACGCCGAAGCGGTCGAGCGCGCGCTTCACCCCCTCGTAGAAGCCCCGCGCCGCCTCCGTCAGGTAGGTGCCGATGGTGGGCGCCTCGGCGATCAGCCTGCGGTCGCCCGGGTCCTTGCTGTCGAGGATGCGCAGCGGGTTGCGCTCCAGCCGGGTCTGGCTGTCCTCGGACAGGGCGGCGCGCCGGGCGGTGAAATAGTCCACCAGCGCGGCGCGGTATTCGGTGCGGCTCTCGTGGTCGCCCAGCGTGTTGAGTTCGAGCACGGTGTCCCCGGCGATGCCGAGCGCGCGCAGGATGTCCCAGCCGCAGGCGATCGCCTCGGCATCCGCCAGCGGCTCGGACGGGCCGATCAGCTCCAGGCCGATCTGGTGGAACTGCCGGTAGCGGCCCTTCTGCGGCCGTTCGTAGCGGAACATCGGGCCGGCGTAGAAGATTTTCTGCGGCAGGGTCTGGGTGAGGCCGTTGCTGACGAGCGCGCGGCAGACGCCGGCGGTGCCCTCCGGGCGCAGGGTCAGGCTTTCGCCGCCGCGGTCCTGGAAACTGTACATCTCCTTGGTCACGACGTCGGAGGTCTCGCCCAGGGTGCGGGCGAACACGGCGGTGGCCTCGAAGATCGGCGTGGACCACTCGTCGCAGCCATAGGTGGCGGCGACCGCGCGGGCGGTGTCGATGACGTGGCGGTGGCGGCGGGAGTCCTCGCCGATGAGGTCGGCGGTGCCGCGGATGGGCTGGAGGGGGGACACGGGACCGGGGGAGCCTTGGGGTTGGGGGTGGATATGGTGTTTGCCGGGTTCGTTTGCGCCGGGCAAGGCGGCGGGGGGCGCCGTGGACCAAGCTGTTGCTCCGCTTGACAACAGGCATGCCTGTTGCTATTAGGGACAACATGACAGCGACGCTGCTGGTCCGTCGGCGCGAGCGGCTGCGGCCCGGGACGTTCACCGAGATCGTCATCTGGCGCCTTCCGCGCCGGCTGCCCGGCAGCGAG
The DNA here is from genome assembly GCA_021845555.1 of Pseudomonadota bacterium. Lineage (GTDB taxonomy): Bacteria > Pseudomonadota > Alphaproteobacteria > Acetobacterales > Acetobacteraceae > JAJZVS01. The sequence goes on along the minus strand of JAJZVS010000265.1, from coordinate 1,170 downwards.
CACCGTTACAAGTATCGACTGGCCCTGGTCGATCTGGGACTATGCGTGCTGCGCTACGACAACGAAGCCGGCAAGGGCGATCACCGCCATCGCGGCACGGTGGAGGCGCCGTATCGCTTCACCACCATCGAAGCCCTGCTGGAGGATTTCGATGCGGAGACGGGGAGATGGCTTGATGGACACAATCATCATCGGTAACCAACCCTTGCCGGAGCGGCGGGCGGCGATCGCGCGCGCCTGGCGCACCGGCGAGCCGGAGGCCGCGGCGCGGCTCGACTTCGAAAGCCTGGACGCGGCCTGGCGCCTGCTCACGGCGAAGCGCCGGGCCATCCTGCAGGCGATGGCGGGGCAGGGACCGTTGTCGATCCGCGAGATCGCGCGGCGGGTGGGCCGCGACGTTCACCCGGTGCACACCGACGTGCGAGCGCTGCATCTGTCCGGCGTGATCGACCGGACCGAGGACGGCAGGATGATCCTTCCGTATGCTGTGATCCGGTTCGATTTCACGTTCGACACCAGGCAGGCGGCATGAGATCGGTCTGAGCGGGCGGGGACCCGCTGGCGAAACGGCTGCGCGATGAAGGGGCGAAATGACATGCCAGCAAAGCTCACGACATACGATCCGGCCGAAGACCTGGCTTCCGCTGCGGCCATTGCGACCTTCATGGCGGAGGCGTTCGCAACCGAGGACCCGGGATATATCGGCCATGCCCTTGGCGTCGTGGCGCGCGCGAAAGGGATGGCGCGGATCGCCGAACAGACCGGACTTTCACGCGAGCAGCTCTACCGGTCACTCAGCGAACACGGCAATCCGACGCTGAAGACCACGATGGCGGTGATGAAGGCGCTGGGGATCGAACTGACGGCCAAGGTCCCTGCCTGATCGCCGTCCGTGAGCCGCGGTCCGCAAGGTGCCGCGGATGGGCTGCAGGGGGGACACGGGACCGGGGGAGCCTTGGGGTTGGGGGGCGGATATGGTGTTTGCCGGGTTCGTTTGCGCCGGGCAAGGCGGCGGGGACTTGGTGTCGCGCGGGGGGCCGGGGTGCGCAGGCGAATCGCACAAGGAAAGTCCCCCTCTCTGGACCGGCCCGGGTCTGATGGATTCTTGTCCTTCCTCCGCGAGAGAGGAGGACAAGGATGGCATCGATCTGGGCGCGTCTGGCGGAGCTT
>JAJZVS010000264.1 GCA_021845555.1 Pseudomonadota bacterium | reverse complement strand
GGGCACGTTCATCTCCGCGCGCATGGTGCGTACCTCGGAAATCAGCCGCACCACCCAATCGAGTTCGGCCCGCGCGTCCGCGGCATCCGCCATCGCGGCGGGCACCGGCCAGGGGGCGCGGATCAGGCTGCACGGCGCGCCGTAGCCGAACCGGTCCCACAGTTCTTCCGTCACGAACGGCATCGCCGGATGCAGCAGGCGCAGGATGATCCCGAGCACATGCGCCGCCGTGGCGCGCACTTCGTTGGCCGCCGGCGTGTCGCCCTCGGCCAGCGCCGGCTTGGCGAACTCCAGGAACCAGTCGCAGTAGGTGTTCCAGGTGAAACGATAACCGGCGCTCGCGTAGTCGTCGAAGCGATAGGCGTCGAGCGCGGCGGTGGCCTCGGTGATCGCCTGGTTGGCGGCGTCCAGCAGCCAGCGGGTCAGCGGCAGCGTCGCGCGCGCGGGGTCGAAGCCAGGGTCCGGGCGGATCCCGTTCATCTCGCAGAAGCGCGCGGCGTTCCACAGCTTGGTGACGAAGCTGCGGTAGCTTTCCACCCGTGCCGCCCCCAGCTTCACGTCGCGCCCCGGCCCGGTCAGCGCGCAGATGGTGAAGCGCAGGGCGTCCGCCCCGAACCGGTCGATCAGCTCCAGCGGGTCGATGATGTTGCCCTTGGATTTCGACATCTTCTGGCCGCGCTCGTCGCGCACCAGGCCGTGGATGTACACCGTGCGGAACGGCACCTCCCCGCGCATGTGCAGGCCGAGCATCATCATCCGGGCGACCCAGAAGAAGATGATGTCGAAGCCCGTCACCAGCACGTCGGTCGGGTAGTAGCGCGCGAGTTCGGCCGTGGGTTCCGGCCAGCCGAGGGTGGAGAACGGCCAGAGGCCGGAGCTGAACCAGGTGTCCAGCACGTCCTCGTCCTGCGTCAGCGCCACCTCCGCGCCATAGGCTTCGCGCGCCTGCGCCGCTGCGCCGGCCTCGTCGGCGGCGACGAACACCTGCCCGTCCGGGCCGTACCACGCCGGGATCCGATGCCCCCACCAGAGCTGGCGGGAGATGCACCAGGGCTGGATGTCGCGCAGCCACGCGAAGAACGTGTTCTCCCACTGCTTCGGCACGAACTGCGTGCGCCCGCTCTCCACCGCCGCGATCGCGGGCTTGGCCAGGACCGCGGCGTTGCAGAACCATTGCGTGGTCAGCAGCGGCTCGATCGCCACGCCGGAGCGGTCGCCGTGCGGCACCTGATGCGTGTGCGGCTCGGTCTTTTCCAGCAGGCCGAGGCGGTCGAGCTCGGCGACGATCGCGGCGCGCGCGGACTCGCGGCTCTGGCCTTCCAGGGCGCGCAGGAAGTCGGGATCGGCGATGCCTTCCACCGGCGCCATCGCATCGGCGATTTCCGCCAGCGTCACCAGCGCCTCGCGGTCCAGCACCGAGGGCATCGGCAGGTCGTGGCGCTGGCCCACGGCGAAATCGTTGAAGTCGTGCGCGGGGGTGATCTTCACCGCACCCGAGCCTTTCTCAGGATCCGAGTGCTCGTCGCCCACGATCGGGATCGGCCGTCCGACCAGCGGCAGCACGGCGCGCTGGCCGATCAGGTCGCGCCAGCGCGGATCGGTGGGATGCACCGCCACCGCGGTATCGCCCAGCATCGTCTCCGGCCGGGTGGTGGCGACGGTGATGAAACGGTCCGGCTGGCCCTCGATCGGGTAGCGGATGTGCCAGAGGTGGCCCTTGATCTCACGGGCCTCCACCTCGAGGTCGGAGATCGCGCTCTGGAACTTGGGGTCCCAGTTCACCAGCCTGCGGTCGCGATAGATCAGGCCCTGGCGGAACAGGGTGACGAAGGTCTCGCGCACCGCCGCCGAAAGTCCGGCGTCCATGGTGAAGCGCTCGCGCGGCCAATCGAGCGAGGCGCCAAGCCGGCGCAACTGCCGCGTGATGGTGCCGCCCGATTCCGCCTTCCACTGCCAGACCCGTTCGAGGAACTTCTCCCGCCCGAGGTCGCGCCGCGTGGTGCCCTGCTCGGCCAGCAGGCGTTCCACCACCATCTGGGTGGCGATGCCGGCGTGGTCGGTGCCCGGCTGCCACAGCACGTCGCGGCCCTGCATGCGGCGGAACCGCACCAGCGCGTCCTGCACGGTGAAGGTCAGCGCGTGGCCCATGTGCAGGCTGCCCGTCACGTTGGGCGGCGGGATCATGATGGTGAAGGGCGACGCGGCGGAGGCCGGGTCGCAGGCAAAGGCGCCCGCGCGTTCCCAGCCCTCATAGAGGCGGGTTTCGGTGGCGGCGGGGTCGTAGGTTTTGTCCAGCATGGGGTCCGGTCGTTGGTCGCGGCGGGCGGAAGGCCGCGCTTATCACGGCTTGGGGCGGGAGTCTCCCGCGCCCGCACTCCCGGCCGCCGCGTGGGAGGCCGCGTCCAGCGCGGCTTGCAGGATCACCGCGGCGGCCAGCCGGTCCACCGCCTCGGCGCGCTTGGCGCGGCTGAGGTCGGCGCGGTCGATCAGGAACCGGTTGGCGGCGGCCGACGACAGGCGTTCGTCCTGCATCGCCGCCGGCAGGCCGGTGGCCTCCGACAGCGCCTCCGCCCAGTCGCGCGCGGCCTGCGCGGCCGGGCCGAAACTGCCGTCCATCGCCAGCGGCAAGCCGACCACCAGGCCTCCCGCCCCCTCCTTGCGCGCGATCGCCGCGATCTCGGCGGCGTTGGCGCGCAGCTTGGCGCGCTTGAGGCTGCCATAGGGGCTGGCCAGAGTCCGGCGCACGTCCGACAGGGCGAGGCCGATCGTCTTGCTGCCGGGGTCGATGCCGAGCAGCCGGTCCTCGCGGCCGAGGCGGGCGGTCAGGTCGGTCAGGTTGAACAGGGGCATGGGCGCCGTTATGGTCCGGCGCCGTTCCCGACAAAAGGACTTGCCCGCCATGTCGCTCGATCCCGCGACGGTCCGTCGCATTGCCGCGCTCGCCCGCATCCGGGTGACGGAGGACGAAGTGCCGCGGCTGCAGGCCGAGATGAACGCGATCCTGGGCTGGATCGAGCAACTGAACGAGGTGAACGTGGACGGGATCGAACCGCTGGCCGGCGCCGCGCTGCGCGCCCTGCCGATGCGGGAAGACGTAGTGACCGACGGCGGCTATGCCGAACAGGTGCTGGCCAACGCGCCGGAGCGGATCGGCGATTTCTACGCCGTGCCGAAGGTGGTGGAATGATGCTGACCGACCTGACGATCGCCGCCGCCGCCGACGGGCTGCGCCGGGGCGACTTCACCGCCCGCGCGCTGACCGAGGCGCATCTGGCGGCGATCGGCGCGCGCAATCCGCGGCTGAACGCGTTCATCACCGTGACGGGCGAGGCCGCGCTGGCGCAGGCGGACGCCGCCGACGCGGCACTGGCGCGCGGGGAGGCGCGGGCACTGACGGGGATTCCGCTGGCGATCAAGGATCTGTTCTGCACCGCCGGCGTGCGGACCACAGCGGGCAGCCACATCCTGTCTCCGTTCGTGCCGCCGTATGAGAGCACCGTGACCGCCAACCTGCTGCGCGACGGGGCGGTGTTTCTGGGCAAGGCGAATCTGGACGAGTTCGCGATGGGCTCTTCCAACATGACCTCGGCCTTCGGGCCGGTGGCGAATCCGTGGACGCGGCGGCAGGATCCTGACGCGGTGCTGGTGCCGGGCGGGTCTTCCGGCGGATCCGCCGCGGCGGTGGCGGCGCGGCTGGCGATGGGCGCGACCGGGACGGATACCGGCGGGTCGATCCGCCAGCCTTCGTCGTTCTGCGGGATCGTCGGGATCAAGCCGACCTATGGGCGGTGCTCGCGCTGGGGGGTGGTGGCGTTCGCCTCCTCGCTGGATCATCCGGGGCCGTTCGCGCGGACGGTGGAGGATTGCGCGATCCTGCTGGGGTCGATGGCGGGGCATGACCCGAAGGATTCGACCTCCGCCGACGTTGCGGTGCCGGATTTCCGGGCGGCCTGCGCGCGCGGGGTGAAGGGGCTGCGGATCGGCGTGCCGCGCGAATACCGCGCCGAGGGGATGGCCGGGGAGATCGACGCGCTGTGGCAGCAGGGCATCGCCTGGCTGCGCGCGGCCGGGGCGGAGGTGGTGGACGTGTCGCTGCCGCACACGAAATACGGGCTGGCGACTTACTACATCGTGGCGCCGGCGGAGGCGTCCTCCAATCTGGCGCGCTATGACGGGGTGCGGTTCGGGCTGCGGGCGTCCGGCGGGGAGGATCTGCGGGATCTGTATGAGCGTACCCGCGCCGAGGGGTTCGGGGCGGAGGTGCGGCGGCGCATCCTGATCGGCACCTATGTGCTGTCGGCGGGCTATTACGATGCGTACTACTTGCGCGCGCAGAAGGTGCGGGCGCTGATCCTGCGCGATTTCTCCGACGTGTTCGGGCAGGTGGATGCGCTGCTGACGCCCACCACGCCCTCCGCCGCGTTCGCGCAGGGGGAGAAGATGGACGATCCGGTGACGATGTATCTGAACGACGTGTTCACCGTGCCGGCGAATCTGGCCGGCGTGCCGGCGATCAGCGTGCCGGCGGGGCTGGATGCGAACGGGCTGCCGCTGGGGTTGCAGGTGATCGGGCGGGCCTTCGACGAGGAGACGGTGTTCGCGGTGGGCGGGGTGCTGGAGCGGGCGGCCGGGTTCGGGGGACTGCACGCGACGGCGGGCTGAGGGTCCGGGGCGGCTGGGAGCGGGGGCGCGATCCGGCCGGTGGCACGGCATCCCGCGCGCGGACGGCCCGGCGGGCGGGCGTTTGGTATGATACCGTAACAATATGGACGTGCCTATTCCCGCCCGGCGATCAGGTTCCCGGAATCGGCTTGCCCATGCGGAGCAGGAACAGCAGATCGCCCCGCCGCGGCACGCGCCAGCGGCGGGGACGGGGTTTGCGCGGCGCCCGCGGCGGGGGCGGCGGCAGGATGCCGGGGGGAAATTCCACCGACAGCATCCGGCAGAGCGGGCGGAGCAGTGCGACCAGCCGGGGCGAGGCGGCGAGCAGGGCCTGCATCTCCGGATCGTACAGCATGTATTGCAGATGCGAGCCGGCGCCGTTGATGTTGAGGCTCAGGCCGGTCAGCCAGGCGCGGCGGCTGGGCACGCGCACGGCGTGCGACAGCGGGGGCGCGCGGCGGCGGGCGGCGGCGGGCTTGGGTGAGTCCTGGGGAGGGTTCGGGAGCGGGTCCTGGGCCGGGTCCTGGGGGTCGGTGGCGTGCAGCGGCTGCTTGCGGTGGTACGCGCGGCGCGGGGCGTCCGCCCCGAACTGCGCCAGATGCGCGAGCAGCGCGGCGAACTGCCGGGTCATCTTGTTGAACCGACGTTGCAGCCGCAACGTCAGCGGCCCGGCGATCTGGCGCCGGGCGCCGCATTCCCCGATGCCTTGGAGCAGGAACGCCACGATCTGGGCGAAACGCACGGCCAGGGGATGGGGCGCTGGGTGGGTCACGGCGGTATAAGAGCATGCAAGCGTTGAAATCGGGTTAACCGGCCGGGCGAAACCTCCGGCCGGGCCGCCGCCGGGCGACC
>JAJZVS010000263.1 GCA_021845555.1 Pseudomonadota bacterium | reverse complement strand
CGCCGCGGGCTTCGCGCTGGACGGTGCAGGCGGGGCCATCCCCGGCAGCCTGATCCTGCGCCGTGAGTCCGGGGCCCCGGTCGCCCACGCGCTGGTGGACGTCGTCGGCCACGTGAGCGACGACGATCCCCGCCTGTCGCATCTCGCCGCCGTGCTGCGCCCGCCCGTCGTGCTGGGCGCCTATGCCGTTCCCATCGAAGGAGCCGGACGATGACCGCCCCCGCGCCGCGACCGGAGGTCCTGAACATCGCGCCCTACGTGGGCGGCGAGTCGGACATCCCCGGGCGCAACCGCACCATCAAGCTGTCCTCCAACGAGGGGGCGTTCGGCGTGCCGCCGGGCGCGCAGGCGGCGGTGGTCGCCGCCGCCGCCGAGTTGCATCGCTACCCGGATGGCGGCGCCGCCGCGCTGCGCCGCGCGATCGGCGCGCGCTTCGGCCTCGATCCGGAGCGGATCGTCTGCGGCAACGGGTCGGACGAGCTGATCTCCCACCTCTGCCTTGCCTATGGCGGGCACGGGCGGGACATCGTGATGTCGGCACACGGGTTCCTGATGTACCAGATCGCCGGCACCTATGCCGGCAGCCGGGTGGTGAAGGTGCCGGAACGGAACCTGACCGCCGATATCGACGCGCTGCTGGCCGCCGTCTCCCCGGCCACGCGGGTCATGTTCCTGGCCAATCCGAACAACCCGACCGGCAGCCTGCTGCCGGAGGCCGAGGTGGCGCGGCTGCGCGCCGGGCTGCCGCCCGAGGTGCTGCTGGTGCTGGATGCCGCCTATGCCGAATACGTCGATCGGCCCGACTACGACCCCGGCGTGAAGTTGGTCGATGCCGGGGACAATACGGTGATGCTGCGCACCTTCAGCAAGGTGTTCGGCCTGGGTGGCGCGCGCGTCGGCTGGGGCTACGCGCCGCCGGCGGTGATCGACGTGCTGAACCGGGTGCGCGGGCCGTTCAACGTCTCCGCCGGCGGGCAGGCCGCCGCGATCGCTGCCCTGGCCGAGCCGGGCTGGGTGGAGCACGGGCGGGCGCACAACGTGGAATACCGCCGCGTGCTGACGCGGGGGCTGGAAGCGGCGGGGATCAAGGTCTGGCCGAGCGAGGGCAATTTCGTGCTGGCCGATTTCGCCACGCCCGAGCGGGCCCGCGCGGCGGATGCGTTCCTACGCTCGCGCGGGATCATCGTCCGCCCGGTGGGCGGCTACGGGCTGCCGCACTGCCTGCGCATCACCGTCGGCACCGCCGAGGAAGTGGGCCAGGTGATCGACGCGATGACCGGCTTCGCGGCCGAAGCCCATGGCTGAGCCCCTGTTCCGCCGCTTGGTGCTGATCGGCGTCGGGCTGATCGGCAGTTCGGTCGCGCGCATCGCCCGCGAGCGCGGCGACATCGCCGCCGAGGTGGTGGCCTGCGCGCGCACCCCGCAGACCCGCGCGCGAGTGATGGAACTCGGCCTCGCCGACCGCGTGGAGGAAGATCCCGCCCGCGCGGTGGAAGGTGCGGATTGCGTGCTGCTGGCCGCGCCGGTGGGCGCCTTCGCCGATCTGGCCGCCGCCATCGCGCCGCATCTCGCGCCGGGGGCGATCCTGACCGACGTGGGATCGACCAAGCAGTCGGTGATCCGCGATGTCGGACCGCTGGTGCCCGCGGGCGTGCATTTCGTCCCCGCCCATCCGCTGGCCGGGACCGAGTATTCCGGCCCCGACGCCGGGTTCACCACACTGTTCCTCGGCCGCTACACGCTGATCGTGCCGCCGCCCGGCACCGACGAGGACGCGATCGCCAAGATCGAGGAGCTCTGGCGCCGCTGCGGGTCGATGGTGGAACGGATGGAGCCGGCGCATCACGACCGGGTGCTGGCGATCGTTTCGCATTTGCCGCATCTTTTGGCCTTCACCATCTGCGGCACGGCCGACGATCTGGCCGACGAAAGCCGCTCCGAGGTGTTGCGCTTCGCCGCCTCCGGCTTCCGCGACTTCACCCGCATCGCCGCGTCCGATCCGGTGATGTGGCGGGACGTGTTCCTGAACAACCGCGAGGCGCTGCTGGAAATGCTGGCGCGCTTCCTGGAGGACGCGCAGGCGATGGCCCGCGCCGTGCGCTGGGGCGACGCGGGCTATATCGAGGACAAGGTGGAACGCGGGCGGAAGATCCGCCGGAGTTTGATCGAGCTGAAGCAGGCGTAGGCGCCCTGCGCCCCCGACGATCTGCGCCCCACCCGGCCGCGCCCCCCACCCGGATTGACGCCCCCGCCTCCCGGCCGCAGGCTCGTCTGCAACAACATCCGCCGCCCGGGAGGCGAACGCGCCATGTCCCTGCACCTTCGTCCGCTGCACGCATTGTTCGCCGCCGAGGCCACCGGCGTCGATCTGCGCGAACCGCTGGATGACGCCGCCCTGGCCGGGATCGTCGCCGCGCTCGATCGCTATGCCGTGCTGGTGCTTCCCGCCCAGCCGCTCACCGACGACCAGCAGATCGCGTTCAGCGGCCGCCTCGGCCCGCTGGAAACCACCATCAAGGCGTACCGGGCGGATCACAAGCCGCGGCTCGACCTGCATATCTCCGACGTGTCGAACCTCGACGAGAACAACCGGGTGCTGGCGGAAGACGACCGGCGGCGGATGAACGGCCTCGGCAACCGGCTCTGGCACACCGACAGCTCCTTCAAGCCGGTCCCCGCCCGCTACTCCCTGCTGTCCGCCCGCACCATCCCGGCCGAGGGCGGAGAGACCGAATTCGCCGACCTCCGCGCCGCCTGGGACGCGCTGCCGGAACCGATGCAGCGGCGGATCGAGGGGCTGGTGGCGGAACACTCCATCCTGCATTCGCGCGGCACCATCGGCTTCACGGATTTTTCGGAGGAGGAGCGCGCGCGCCTGCAACCGGTGCCGCAGACCCTGGTGCGCACGCACCCAGGATCGGGGCGCAAGACGCTCTACCTCGCCTCCCACGCCGGCGCGATCCGCGGCATGAAGCTGCCGGAGGCGCGGCTGTTGCTGCTGGACCTGATGGAACACGCGACACAGCGGCAGTTCGTCTATCGGCACCGCTGGCGGGTCGGCGATCTGGTGATCTGGGACAACCGTTGCACGATGCACCGGGCGCGGCCCTACGACCTGTCGGTGCCGCGCGACATGCACCGCACCACCGTCTCCGATGAGCGTTCCACGCTGGCGCAGGCGGGGCTGGCGGCCTGACGCAGGGCAGGCAGGAATCGCCACGGGGCCCGCACGCCCTCACCCGGTTCGCTGCGCGAACCGACCTCTCCCGCGCGCGGGAGAGGTGATATGGGGGATGGCGTATTAGCCGGCGAGGAAGGCGGCGACCTCGGGGTGCGCGCGCAGGGCGGCGAGCTCGTCCGCATCCGGGAGACGCGGTTTGTCGCGGGCGGCGTTGACCATGCAGAGAAACCCGAGCGGCGCGTCCGGCCCCGCGCGGAACTGGTGCCAGGTCCAGGAGGGGATGCGGATCAGGTCGAAGGCGCGCACCGGGTTCACGCGATCGCCCAGCAGGCACCGCCCCTCCCCGCGCAGGATCATCACCGCGTGGACGTGCTCATGGCGTTCGAGGGTGGAATAGCCGCCGGGCGCCATCTCGAAATAGCGCAGCTCACAGCCCAGCGCCGCGTCGGTGAACAGCAACTGGCGGGAGATCGCCTTGAACGGCGTGGTGGCGTCTTCCTTGTAGGGCAGCAGCGGCACCTGGTCCCAGCGGAACCCGTCGTGGAAGCGGCGCAGCAGGTCCGGAGATTCGGTTTCGGTCATGGGTCCTGGCGGAACGAATGGTCCGCGACGGCGCGGACGAAATCGGCGGCAGCGGCAACGAGGCGCGGCCCGGCGGAGAGCAGGTCGCCGCCGATCAGCAGCATCACGTCGGGTCCGTAGAAGTCAAGCAAACCCGGCACGCGCGCCAGCGTCATCCCGCCGGCGGGCACCGGCAGGGCCGGACGCGCCCCGTGCGGCGGACGACGGGCGGCGTTCGCGAGACGCCGGCAGGTGGTTTCCGAGTAGCCGAACCGCCCGCCGAAGGTCGGGAACACCACCGCATCGGCGCCGACCAGTGGGAACAGCGTGCCGATCAGCACCTCGGGCGCGATGCGTGCCGCGCCGCCCAGGCTGGGGTGGGCGAGGAAGGCGACGTCGCGGAACTCGGCGGCCAGCGCCTGCACGGTCGCGAACCCGGCGAGCATTGGCGCGATCAGCACGGCATCCACCCCGGCCTCGCGCGCCAGCAGAAGTTGCGCGCGCATCTGCCCGTAATGGCCCGACAGGCTGGGGGCGTAGCGCGTCGGATGGCCGGTGGCGGCGGCGGCGCGGCGCACCGCCGCGGCGCAGGCGGGCACGCGGGCGGCGAAGGGCGCGGCGGTCTGGTCGGCCAGGCCGTGATCGTCCTTCACCAGGTCGATGCCGCCCTCGGCGAACCGCCCGGCCAGCGCGGCCAGGGCGGCGGCATCCAGCCCCTGGGGCTTCAGCGCCGAGCCGGTGAGCGCGCGACGCGGCGCCCGCAGCCGCTCGCGCAGCCCGGCGATGCCGAGCCGCGGGCCAGGGAAGACGGCGGCCAGCGCCGGCGGCAGGTCGATGCTGACCAGCGTGACATCCGGGTGCAGCGAGGTGTTGCCGAACAGCATGTTCAGCAATTGCCCGGCGTCGGTGCCGATCGTCTCGGCGGCCAGGCCGATGCGCACATCGAACATCCCGCCGCCGCGGTCGGCGATCTGCTCCACCACGCCCACCACCTCGGCCAGGATGCGCGGGGAGTCGATCGCGGCGAGCGGCATTTCCACGCTCTGCTCGACCGCGATGGCGCGGGCGCGCGCCGCGATCGTCGCGGCGTCGGCGCGCAGGCGGTAGGTGGCGTGCAGGCGGTCGGTCATGCTTCGCGCCGGTACACGCGGGGCGGCGCGGCGTCCAGCCTGGGGCGGCGGGCGGGCGCGCGGGGGTGCGCGCCTGGGGCCGGGGCAACTTCCGGCGCCATTGGCGGGACGCCGGTCCGCAAGGTTTCGCACGGAGATCACGGAGGGAGACGGAGAGCACGGAGAAGAAGCAAGGACTTGGTCTCCGCGGCGCCCGGCGTGCCGGGGGCATTCCCGCGGTACGTCGCCGGGGCCGGGCACGTGCCTGGGGCGGAACCCCGACCGGTGGGGCGCCGCGGTTCACCACCCTTCATCTTCTCCGTGTTCTCCGTCTCCCTCCGTGCTCTCCGTGTGAAACCTTGCCTTCCGGGCGTGCCGGACCCGGACGGTCGGGCACGGGACAGGACGCCAGCAGACATCCTCGATCTCCAGCGAGCCGCCACCGAGCATTCGGCCCGCGAAAGCCCGGGGGGTCCCCGCCAACCAGCTTGCGCCGACGGGGATTTTGCCGCCTGTTTCGCCCCGGCGCCGTGCGGTCCATCATTGCCCGCGCCGCCCGGTGGAGATCGACGTCATGCACGAATTGGCCCCAAGCGGCGCGCCCCTCGGTTCGCGGCGGCGGCAATGAGCGGCGCCCCCGCCCCCCTCCATACGGTGGTGATCGGTGCCGGCATCGTCGGCGCCGCCACC
>JAJZVS010000262.1 GCA_021845555.1 Pseudomonadota bacterium | reverse complement strand
CTGCGGGGTGTGCCGCGCGAGGGGCCGCCGGGGCGGGTGCTGATCTGCGGCAGTCTTTATCTCGCCGGCGAAGTGCTGAAGCAGGACGGCTGGCGCGAGGCGGCGTCCTGAGGGAGCGCTGGTCCCGGGCGTTGCCGATCCGATTCCGACGATATGGGTTGCCAACCGGTCGCGATCCGGGAACAGTGGGCCGGACAAGAAAGCACGGGGGAAACGAAGGAATGACGCGCTCGCTGGCCGAGCTGTTCCCGATCGCGGCGCGGCCTGCTTCGTGCGTGGCGCGCGCGTCCTCCAAACCTGTCACGCGCCGTTCAAGCGGCAGGGCGAGGCCTCGTTGCAGGAGCTTGCATTTTCCCCCGGCGTTCCGTGTAACGCCAGCCGAGCAGGGGGCGCGCAGATGACCGCGACCACCGCGCTTGTCACCGGCGGCCTGCGTGGCCTGGGCCGGGCGATGGCGCTCGGCCTGCTGGAGGCGGGCCATAACGTGCTCGCCGTCGGCCACCTGGCCGAGGACGTGCCCGCGATGGAGGCGCTCGCCGCCGGCCGCCCGCTGGCGACGTTGGTGGCCGACCTCCGCCGTCCGGCCGCGTGCGACCGCGCGATTGCCGCGGCGCGCGCGCGCTTTGGCGGGCTCGATATCCTGGTCAACAACGCCGGGCTGACATTCACCTACATCGACCCGCCGCGCTTCGTGAACGGGCCGCGCAAGTTCTACGAGCTCACCGACGAGATCAACCAGAACGCGATGGATACCAACTTCCTGGTGGCCGAGCACATGAGCCGTCGGGTCGCGCCGGGGCTGATCGCGCAGGGTTGGGGACGGATCGTCAACGTCACCACCAAGCTCGACACGATGAACATGAAGGGCAGCGGCCCCTACGGCGCGTCCAAGGCGGCGCTGGAGATGGCGACCGAGATCTGGGCCAAGGAGGTGGCCGGCACCGGGCTCACGATCAACATCGTCAATCCCGGCGCCGGGGCGAACACGCCGGGCATGGCCGCCGAGATGCGCGCCTGGTCGGCCGCCGGCACCAGGCCGCGGCTGGTCGAGCCCGACGAGATGGTGCCGCCGCTGCTGTTCGTGGTCTCGCGCGCGGCCGACGCGGTGAACGGCTATCGCTTCGACGCCAACGCGTGGGACCGGTCGTTGCCCCCGGAACAGGCCGCCCGCGCCATCGCCAGGCCGGCCGGGTTCGTGCTGCATCCGCCGCGGCAGTGGGACGAGGAGACGAAGCCATGACCGATCGCGCGACCGCCCCGCTCGATCCCGGCGCGATCCGGCTGCACCGTCTCGGGTCCGGCCCGCCGCTCGTGCTGCTGCACTGCCTCGGCGTGACGCACCGGCTGTGGGAACCGCTGGGGCCGCTGGCCGAGCGGTTCACACTGGTTTCGTACGATTTCCCCGGCCATGGCGAGACCGCGCTGCCCGCCGCGCCCTACGGGGTGGAGGAACTCGCCGACCAGCTGGCGGGGGCGTTGCGGCGGGAGGGGATCGCGCGGGCGCATATCGGCGGGCTGTCGCTCGGCGGGCTGGTGGCGCAGCGCTTCGCGGCGACCTATCCGGCGATGACCGACCGGCTGATCCTGGGCGACACCACGCCGCGCTATCCGGACGAGATGCGCGCGATGTGGGTCACGCGCGCGGCGGCGGCGCGGCGGGACGGGGTGGCGAGCCTGGTGCCGGGGCTGCTGAAGATCTGGTTCACGCCGGACTTCCTCGCCGCCGATCCGCCGGCGGTGCGCTTCGTGCGCGAGACGCTGTCTTCCTGCGGCGGGGAGGGCTACGCGCTGGCCTGCGAGGCGCTGGGCGCGGCCGAGTTGCGCCCGCTCGCCCCGCGCATTGCCGCGCCGACGCTGGTGCTGTGCGGCACGGCGGAAAGCACCGCGTTCCAGGACGCGGCGCGCTGGATGGCGGGGAATATCGCCGGAGCCCGGCTGGCATGGATCGATCCGGCGGCGCATTGCTCGGTGCGGGAGCGGCCGGAGCAGTGGCTTGCGGCTTTGGGGGCGTTTCTGGGCGCGGGGTGAGGCTGAAGCAGGGGCGTTCCTGGGCCAGACTGCGTGTGATCGGGCAGTTCACTTTTTGTTCACAACATGCTACTTTGCTCCGACTCGACCATGTCTGCCAACTTGAGGTGCCGCCGCGCGGCCAGGGGACCAGAGGATGCCGATTGCGCACGAGAGGCTGTTGCCGCTGGCGCTGCCGCAACCGCCGGATGCCGGCGCCGAGTTTCGCCGGGCTCTGGCGGGACGGCGGTTCGGGACGGTGCTGGCCGACCCGCCCTGGCAGTTTACCAATCGCACCGGAAAGGTCGCGCCGGAACACCGGCGCCTCTCTCGGTACAGCACGATGGGCGTCGAGGAGATCTGCGGGCTGCCGGTCGCGGAGGTCGCGGCGGAGCTCAGTCACCTCTACCTGTGGGTCCCGAACGCGCTCCTGCCATGGGGGCTGCGGGTGCTCGGCGCCTGGGGCTACGAATACAAGACAAATATCGTCTGGCACAAAGTCAGGAAGGACGGCGGCCCGGACGGGCGAGGGGTTGGGTTCTACTTCAGGAACGTCACCGAACTGCTCCTGTTCGGGGTTCGCGGAAAGCATGCCAGGACGCTTCCGCCCGGCCGGAGCCAGGTGAATTTCCTCGCGACCCGGAAGCGCGAGCACAGCCGAAAGCCCGATGAGCAATACGCCATCATCGAGAGTTGCTCGCCGGGGCCGCGGCTGGAACTGTTCTCGCGCGGCGTCCGGGAGGGCTGGACCGGCTGGGGCGATCAAGCGGAGGAGAGCTATGCGCCGAGCTGGAAGACCTATCGGCACACCAGTGCGGCCGAGCGCAGGACCGCGGCAGCCGCGCTGGCGGAGGCGGACTGAGCGGCGGGGTGCTGCGCCGACACGGCGAATTCCTTAGCCGCCCCGGATGTTTCAGTCCCTGATCGACCGCGGCTTCCAGGTCGAATTCCACGCGCACGCGGCAGCGATCATCGGCACCGACTTCCCGGAGGTCGTGGCAGAGCTCGAGCCGCCGCTTCTGGAGATGTCCGTTCCGATCGCCGAACTCATCGGCGGCGGTGGCGGCGAGGCCAAGGCCACGCAACGGCTGCGGCACGCCCTGAAGGACATGGGCTGGGACAAAGCGAAATTCGTCGTGGAGAAGACGATCAACGGGATTCGCCGCGAAAGTACGACCCACGAAATGGATCACGTGCGTCACTACGATCGCGGCACGATTGCCCTGGAGATCGAGTGGAACAACAAGGATCCATTCTATGACAGGGACCTGGAGAATTTCAAACGACTGCATGCGGACGGCGCCATCTCTGCGGGCATCATCGTCACCCGCGGGCGCGGCCTGCAGGAGGCCTTGCGAGGGTTCGTTCGCGGGTTCGTTGAATGGCACGGGATCGACAGCATCGAGCAGCTGGCCCGATGGGGGTATCTGCCGACCGCCCGCCAGCGCCGTGAAATTGAACGCCGCGCGACGCGAACCCAGGATTTTCGTGCCGCCTTTGCCGATATGTTCACGCAGGACAAATTCGGCGAGGCGACGACGCATTGGCGTAAACTGGAAGACCGGGTGCACCGCGGGGTGGGCAACCCGTGCCCGCTCCTCCTGATCGGGCTGCCAGCCGACATTGTCCGGACCCCGGAAAGGGAGGACGTTACGCCACCAGGAACATAGGACGACCCGACCGCTCACCCCGGCCAGGTCCGCCGGATCGGATCGGAGCCGTCCCAACCGGCGGCGGCCTCGCGCACCGCGTCGAAGATGCGCTTCCGTTCCGGGGTCAGCTGCGCCATCTCGATCACCGTGCCGGGATGGCCCTCGTTCCACAGATAGACGAAGGGCCCGCGCGGGGATTCCCCCTGCTGGCCGATCGTGTAGCCGTTGGCCAGCGCCTGGGCGAGGCGGGCGTCGTAGTCTTCCGGCCAGCTCGACCAGTGCTGCATCCCCTCGTGCCCGGCGCGCAGGAAATCCTGGTACATGCTGGGGGAATCGCAGCGCTGCTGGATCAGTTCCAGCTGCACCTGCCCGGAATTGGCGAGCGCGATCGACAGGTGGATGCCGTCGTGGCGCGCGCCGCGATAGGTGAAGGCGGTGACCGGCAGCCGGTCGGTATAGAACCAGGGGCCGACGCCGCAGACCTCGACCCAGTGGCGCATCGCCGCCTCGATATCGCGCACGACGATACCGACCTGGCGCATCTCCCCGAACTTCCGGCTCATGTGGGTCGCTCCCCTGTCAGAACGTGGCGCGCAGCGGGCGGAAGAAAGACCGCACATCGCGGGCCAGCGCGTCGGGCTGTTCCATCGCCGCGAAGTGCCCGCCCTTCGGCATCTCGGTCCACTGCCGGATGTCGGTGTACATGCCGGCGGCGATCGAGCGCGGCGGGCGGCGGATTTCGCGCGGGAAGGCGGCGTAGGCCATCGGCACGTCAACCGTGCGCCCGTCGGGCACCGGCCAGGGACCGTGCAGGCGCGCGTAATAGGGCCAGAACGACGAACCGATCGCGCCGGTGAACCAGTAGAGCGAGATATTGGCCAGCAGATGGTCGCGGTCGAACGCGGTTTCCACGTCGCCGCCGCAGTCGGACCAGGTGCGGAACTTCTCCACGATCCAGGCCGCGAGGCCGGCGGGCGAATCCGTCAGGCCGAAGGCCAGCGTCTGCGGTCGCGTGCCCTGGATCCACTGGTAGCCGGTTTCCTCCCGCAGCCAGACCCCGACTTCGCGCAGATACCGCGCTTCCTCGGGCGTCGGGTGGGCGGGCGGCGGCTGATCGGGGCGGACCGTCAGCAGGTTGAGGTGCAGGCCGGCGACCTTGTCGGCATGGAACACGCCCATGCCGGAGCCGATCGAGGATCCCCAATCCCCGCCCTGGACGCCGAAGCGCTGGTAACCCAGCACGTCGGTCATCAGCGCGGCGAAGCAATCGCCCATCTCGTTGGTGCCGAAGCGCTTCTGGTTCGGGCGGAACGACAGGCCGTAGCCGGGCAGGGACGGGGCGATCACGGTAAAGGCATCGGCCGCGTCGCCGCCGAACCGGGCGGGATCGGTCAGGCGGGGAATGATCTCCAGGAACTCGAACACCGAGCCTGGCCAGCCGTGCAGCAGCAGCAGCGGCTTCGGTTCGGGGCCCCGGCCCGGCACGTGCAGGTAGTGCAGGTCGATCCCGGCAAGCGGCACCTTGAACTGCGGGAACGCATTCAGCCGCGCTTCCTGCGCCCGCCAGTCGAACGCCTCGCGCCAATGGGCGAGGAGGCCGCGCAGATAGTCCACATCCGTGCCGTAGGCCCAGGGCGCGTCGGGCGCCTGGTCGGGCAGGCGCGTGCGCGCGAGGCGCTCCCGCAGATCGGCGATGTCGCTGTCCGGGACGTGCAGGGTGAACGGCGTCGGGCTTGCCATGCGGGCGCTTCCTTCGTTCGGCACACGACGGTAGCAACCCCGCGAACCGGCCGGCAAGGCGCCGGGGGGTTCATGCCAGGGCTATCGCATTTGGCCGAGGACGGTCCTGGCGAACTCATCGGACCATCCGGAGCGCTTGCGCTTCCTTCGGATCGAGATATCGGGCCTGGCCTTTCGC
>JAJZVS010000261.1 GCA_021845555.1 Pseudomonadota bacterium | reverse complement strand
GTTCGGCGCCAAGGGAGAGAACGCCATGGGACCGCTCGCCGGGCTGCGCCTGATCGAAATCGCCGGGATCGGACCGGGGCCGATGGCGGCGATGCTGCTCGGCGATCTGGGCGCCGACGTGATCCGTGTCGATCGGCTGCATCCCGCCGCGCCCGAGCGGTTCGCCGATCCGCGCCATGCGGTGCACGGGCGCTCGCGCCGCTCGATCGCGGTCGATCTGGGCAAGCCCGGCGCTGCGGAACTGGTGTTGCGGCTGGCGTCAGGTGCGGATGGGATCATGGAGCCGTTCCGGCCGGGCGTGGCGGAGCGGTTGGGGATCGGGCCGGAGGTGTGCCTCGCGCGCAACCCGAAGCTGGTTTACGGGCGCATGACCGGCTGGGGCCAGGAGGGACCGCTGGCGAAGGCGGCCGGGCACGATATCAACTACATCGCGCTGACCGGCGCGCTGCATGCGATCGGCACCAGGGAGCGGCCGGTGCCGCCGCTCAATCTGGTGGGGGATTACGGCGGCGGGGCGCTGTTCCTGGCCTTCGGCATGGTGTGCGGGCTGCTGGAAGCGGGACGGTCCGGGCAAGGGCAGGTGGTGGACGCGGCGATGGTCGATGGCACCGCGCTGCTGTTCGGCGCCGCGTTCGGCGCCTTCCAGGCCGGCCATTGGCGCGATCAGCGCGAGGCCAACATGCTGGACGGCGCGGCACCTTTCTACAACACATATGAAACCTCCGATGGCGGCTTCGTCGCCATCGGCGCGATCGAGCCGCAGTTCTATCGCCTGCTGCTGGAGACGCTCGGCCTGGAGAGCGCGGCGTTGCCGCCCCAGCACGACCGCGCGCAGTGGCCGGCGATGAAGGAACGCTTCGCCGCGATCTTCCGCGCCCGCACGCGCGAGGAATGGTGCGCGATCATGGAGGGCACCGACATCTGCTTCGCGCCCGTGCTGTCGATCGCGGAGGCGCCGGCGCATCCGCAGGCCGTCGCGCGCGGCGCCTATGTGGATATGGGCGGCGTGCCGCAGCCGGCGCCGGGGCCGCGATTTTCCCGCACGCCCGGGGAGGCGCGCCTCGCACCGCAACGCGGCGCGCAGACCGGGGAAGTGCTGCGCGAAGCCGGCTTCGCCGATGCCGAGATCGCCGGTCTGCGCGCGGAAGGAATCATAGGCTAGGCTTGCAACGTCGTGCCGCGCTCGGGCGGCGCCTTGACAGGCGGATCGCCCGGCCGCCACCATCGCTGCCAGCCGCCCTCTCATAAGGCACCCGCAACGGACGCCGTGCCGTCGCGCCTGCCCCGGTACCAACGAGAAACGTAGGGAACGTCCATGTCTCAGGCTCGAACTGTCGCGGCGCAGCCGTGGTACAGCGATTTGTCCGACGCGTGCTGGCGCACGCTCACCCTGGCCGGCCTCGGCTGGACCTTCGACGTCTTCGATTCGTTTTTGTTGGCGCTGACCTTGCCGGCGCTGGTGTCGGTGTTCGCCCTGAGCAAGGCCGAAGCCGGCGCGATCGGCAGCATCCTGGCCGCCGGCCTGGTGGTCGGTGGGATCGCCTTTGGCTGGGTTGCGGATCGGATCGGGCGGGTGCGCGCCCTGGTGACCGCCGTCGTCATCTACTCCTGCTTCTCGGGCGCCACAGCGATCGCGCCGGATGCGACCTGGGTCGGTGTTCTGCGCTTCTGTGCCGGGCTCGGCATGGGCGGGGCCTGGACCTCGGGCGCCGCGCTGGTGGCCGAGACCTGGCCCGCCGCGCATCGCGGCAAGGGGGGCGCCCTGATGCAGATGGGCTTGCCGGTCGGATCCATGCTGGCGATCGGCGCTGCCGCGCTGGTGGCCCATGCGATGGGCGGGCTGAATGGCGGCGGCTGGCGCGTGCTCTACGCGCTTGGCGTGCTGCCGGCGATCATCCTGCTCCTCGTTGCGCGCCGCACGCCGGAATCGCCGCTGTGGCAGCCGCGTGCCCGGCGGACCGGCGCCGACTTGCGCTCGGTGTTCGCCGCTGGCCAGCGGCGGGGCATGCTGCTCGCGCTGGGATTCGTGTTCTGCTGCCAGTATATCTACTGGGGCGTGTTCACCTGGACGCCGACCTTCCTGATCAGCGTCAAGCACCTGAACTTCCTGCACAGCCTCAGCTTCGTGCTGACGCAGCAGATCGGCTCGCTGCTCGGCTTCATCGTGTTCGCGGCGCTGGTGGATCGGCTCGGCCGCCGGCCGACTTTCCTGATCTACCTGGCGATCGGCGCGGTTTCGGTCGCGACCTTCGTGCTCGGGTCGGCGGCGGCGGTGCTCTATGTCGCGATCTTCTGGACCGGTTTCGGCATCACCGGCCTGTTCGCCGGCATGGGACCGTTCACCGCCGAGATGGTGCCCGGCTCCCGCTCCCGCGCGCTGTCGATGGGCATTGCCTATAACGGCGGGCGGCTGGGCGGCATCCTGGCGCCCTATCTGATCGGCGCGCTGGCCACCTCCGCCAGCGGGTTTCAGGTCGGCATGGGAACCAACCTCGCCGCCTTCGCCTTGGCCGCCATCGTCGTGTTCGCGGCGCCGGAAACCAAGGGGATCCATCTGCGATGAACCCGTACACGATCGACCGCAGCAGCAACCAACGCCGCCAGCAGGTCTCCGATTGGCTGTTCGGCCTCGATCTCGTCTCCCCCGCGGTACGCGATTCGATCGTCACCGCCTGGGTGAGTTCCTGGTCGTCGAGCCCCTACGCGCAGCTGGCGGACATGCCGTTCAGCCCCGGTGCGGACTATCCGCTGGAGCGGCACGTGAACGAGGTCACGCGCGCGGGCATGGACCTCGCCCGCCGCGCCGCCGCCGACTGGGGGGAGACGATCGATCCCGACATCCTGGTGCCGGTGCTGATGCTGCACGATGTGGACAAGCCGCTGATGTACACCCGCGCCGGCGGAGCGATCGGCTATTCGCAGCTCTCGCGCGAACTGCCGCACGGGGTGGTGGGGGCGATGCTGCTGAAGGAGCTCGGCTTCCCGCATCCGGTGGTCAGCGCAGTGGCGACCCATGCCGGGTATTCGCCGTTCCATGCCGAGACGTTCGAGGGCTACGTGCTGCACTACGCGGATTATTTCGCTGCCGACCACGCGATGCGGGTGTGCGGCAAGCCGCCTTTCTATCAGAAGAAGCACGGATGACTCAGGGCGCTAGCCGCCCCCCTGGTCCTCGCGCGCGCGGCGCTTGCGGGCGGCGGCGGCGTACTGGCCGCGCGGGCGATTCTCCTGGGTGTTCGGGCGCACCACGGTATCGTAATAGGCGTCCCAGTCCTCCGCGCGCAGGCCATGCAGGTCGGGGACCAGCTCGTAGTCGTTCAGCGTGGCGTCGTCATAGGCGGCGCGCGGCAGCGGCTGGATCTGCAACAGCGGGAAATCGGCGCGGAAGTCGATCGGCGTGTCGGTCCTGGTCAGCCGCAGGTTGATGATCAGCGGGCCAAACCAGCGGTCGGTCTCGACGATGCCTTCGAACAACTCGTAACCGCCGGGGCGGGGGATATTGGCCGGCGGGCGGACCAGCGCGCTCCAGCCCGGCGCGGTGCGGACCACCAGCCCGGTCCAGAGCTGCATCAGCCCCGGCTCCTGTAGGGCGCCGAGGAACGGGGGCGAGAACTCCCGGATCTCGGGCGGGGCGATCGCGTCGAACTGGTCGCGGAAGCCGGGGAACTGCGCCGCTTTCAGGGGCATCCACTGGCCGGCGCCCTCGAACGTCCAGGTGATGTCGTGGCCGTCCCAGATCACGCTGAAACTGGTGGGCGGGAACACGTAATAGCCGAAGGCGGAGGCCGAGGTGGCCGGCTCGCAGTAGCGGAACGCGCGGGTCGGCAGGGAGCCGGCGGCGGAACGATCCGCGCGCATCGGGTAGCGCGCGGTGGGGATGAAGCGATGGAAGGTGATGAGCTTCGGCTTGGCCGGGGCGTCGGCGGCGGGTGGTGCGGTGCTGCTCACGGCGATCGTCCTGTCGCGCTGGGGGAACACGCGGATGTTACGCCCCCGCCCCGCCGCCCGACAGCCGCACCGGCGTGAGCGCGCCGTCAGTCGGGCGCGAAATCACCCGCCCCGCGCCCGACGAACCGCACCCTCACGCCACCGCCGGCGCCGGGGCGCGGCCGATGCGCATCACCAGGCCGGAGGCCATCAGGCAGGCTACCCCGCTGGCGACGAAGGCGATCAGGTAGCTGCCGGTGAGGAACCGCACCTCCCCGGCGCCGAACGCGGCGACGGCGCTGCCGATCTGATGCGCGGCAAAGATCCAGGAGACCATCACCGGCGCGTCCCGCTTGCCGAACACCTGGGTGGTGAGCGCCACCGTGGGTGGCACGGTTGCCACCCAATCCAGGCCATAGAGCAGCGCGAAGGCGGACAGGCTGAAGGTGCCGAAGCCGCTGAACGGCAGCGCGAACAGCGCGATCCCGCGCAGGCTGTAGTACCAGAACAGCAGCACCCGCGGGTCGTAGCGGTCGGTCAGCCAGCCCGATCCGGTGGTGCCGAACAGATCGAACACGCCCATCGCCGCCAGCAGCCCGGCGGCCTGCACCTCGGGGATGCCGTGATCGGCGCAGAACGGGATCAGGTGCGTCGCCACCAGACCGTAGGTCGAGAAGCCGCAGATCGAGAAACTGCCGGCCAGCAGCCAGAAATCGACCGAGCGGGCGCCGCGGCCCAGGCCCTGGAAGGCAACGCGGAACGGGTTGGCGCCGTCCGCCACCTCCGCCGGCGCCGAGACCGCGCCGTAGGGGACAAGGCCGACCGCGGCCGGGCTCTCGGCCAGCAGCAGCACGACCACGATCATCAGCGCGGCGATCACCAGCGCGACGGTTTCCGGCACGCTGCGCCAGCCGAACCATTCCGCGAACCGGGCCAGGATGGGCAGGAAGATCAACTGGCCGGAGGCGTTGCCGGCCGCCAGCAGCCCGATCACCAGGCCGCGCTTGGCCGCGAACCAGCGGTTCGCCACCGCCGCCGCCAGCCCGACCATGCCGGCGCCCGAGCCGATGCCGACCAGCACCCCCCAGGTGAGGTAGAGCTGCCACAATTGCGTGACGAAGGCCGACAATCCCGCACCCAGCACGAGCAGCGCCATCGAGCCGAGCACCGTCCATTTCAGCCCGATGGTGCGCATCATCGCCGCGGTGAACGGCCCGATCAGCCCGAACAGCAGGATATTGAGCGAGATCGCGCCGGAGATGGCGGCATCCGACCAGCCGAAGGCGTGCTCCAGCGGCAGGATCAACACGCTCGGCGCGGCGCGCACGCCGACGGCGGAGACGATCACGACGAAGATCACGCCGAGCGTGACCCACGCATAGTGGAGGCGGCCGGCGACGAGCCGGGCAGCGGCTTGCGGTCCCATACATACTACTATGATGCAAGTATGTTCCGCGTCAAGCCTGCCCCTGTCCGGGGCGATCGCCGGCGGCGTCCGGGCGCGGCTGGCCGGGCGAGGCTATAGTTACGACAACGGAACATTATGGCCGTGCGAAATCCCGGCGGCTCAGTCCGCGAAAATCGGCTTTCCCATCCGCAGGCGGAACAGCAGGTCCTCGCGCCGGCTGAAGCGGAACTTGCGCTTGCGCGGCCTGCGCGGCGGC
>JAJZVS010000260.1 GCA_021845555.1 Pseudomonadota bacterium | reverse complement strand
GACGGACCGCGGGATTGTCGGGATCGATGCCGCGCAACAGGAGATCGTTGGCAAGCGGGCGATGGCGGTCCCATAACGCGCGCAGTTCGGCGACCGGCGCTTCGTGCCAATCCACCCGCAGATCGACCAGGTTGAGGCCGGGCGCGTGCGCCACCCGCAGCAGGGCACTGCGCCCCGGCGCCTGGCCGCCGCCCGCGCGCTGGCCTTCTTCCAGCGCGCGCAGCAGGCGTTCGGCCAACGGCAGCGCCGGCTCCGCCTGCCACCCCTGTAGCATCGCCGCCGGCACCACGCTCGAAGCGAGCCGGTTGCCGATCGCGCAGGCGTCCTGCGTCGGCGCCTCGCTCATCTCCGGCTGGGTGCGCTGGCCGCTGAACACGGCGGTGTCGCCGGCGGCATCGAGCACCGCGATCTGCCGCCAGTTGGCATGCGGATCGGCGGCGACCAGCGCCTTCAGCGTGCCCGTCGCGTCCTTCCCGGACCGCAGCAGCGCCAGCCCCTGTTCGGCCAGGCGCGGCTCGGGGCGGAACTGCACCAGGACCGCGCCCACCCCGGCGGCGCACACGCCGATCCGCGCGCCGACGGCAATGAGGGAGCCGCACACCGCGACGCCGACCTGGCCGGAGCGACGACAGAGCGCCACGATGGAAAATGCCATCGGCAATCCTGTCACGCCAGATTAACGCCGGGCAAGAGGCAAGGCGGGCCGAGCTCCCGGTCTCCGACCGCCGTGCGGGGGCAATCGCCCGGCCGCCCGGCATTATTCTCGCCGGCGCGGTTGTGCGCCCAGGCGGTGGCCTGCCAGGATAGCCGCCATGCGCGATCCCGCCCTTCCCCCGCCGATCCTTGCCGACAAGCATCCCGCCGCGCCCTCCGTCTTCCGTCCGGAGAACCTGCTGCGGGAGGCGCGGCGACAGAAGAACCTGCCGACCCGGGCGGTGCCGGAGATCTGCCTGCTCGATCCGGACGGCGATCTGGAAACCGAACTCCGCCGCGCCGGTCATGCCGTCCCTGACCCGGACTGGCCCTGCTATCACACCACGCTCAGCCGCTTCCCGCTCGGCGCGGAGGAGATCGGCGTGATCCCGCGCGCGGTCGGGGCATCGTTCGCGGTGCTGGAAGCGGAACAACTGTTCGCCGCCGGCTGCCGGCTGCTGCTCAGCGTGACCTCCGCCGGGCAGATCGCCGATCTCGGCGCCACGCCCTATTTCATCCTGATCGACCGCGCGCTGCGCGACGAGGGCACCAGTTACCACTACCTGCCGCCCGCGCCCTTCGCCTGCGCCGATCCCGCGCTGGCGGACGCGGCGGCGGCGGCGCTCGGCGCCCTGCCCTTCCCGGTGCATCGTGGCGCCAGTTGGACCACCGACGCCCCGTTCCGCGAGACCGAGGCGGCGATCGCCGCCGCCGCCGCCGCCGGCGCGCTGGCGGTGGAGATGGAGGCGGCGGCGCTTTACGCCTTCGCCCGCGCGCAAGCACGCGACGTGCTCTGCTTCGCGCATGTGACGAACCAGATGGCTCGTTCCGACGGCGATTTCGAAAAGGGTGAGGCCAACGGCACCACCGACCTCCTCCACCTGCTTGCCGCCACGGCCCAGGCCTGGCGGAAGTACGCGCGAAAGGCCGAGCATGCGACCGAATCCCGCTAGCGACGCATTTGCCTTCCTGACGAAGCACGCCTGGACCACGCCGGTATTCTGGGCGCTGCTGCTGGTCAGCATCGCCGTCGCGTTGCGCGCCTGGCGCGACGTGCCGACCCGCCAGGGCGGGCGCGAGGCCGCGATCTGGCTGCTGCGCCTGCTGGTCGGGATCATGTGGTGGCAGCAATCGCTGTGGAAGATTCCCCCCGACGAGGGTGGGCTGATCTATTGGATGAAGCAGGAGGTCGCGCATGCCGCGATCGGCCTGCAATCGGATTTCGTCGCCCATGTCGTGCTGCCGCGCATCGCCGTGTTCGGCCCGGCGGTGTACGCGATCGAGGTCGGCATCGGCGCCTCGCTGATGCTCGGCCTGTTCACCCGGGGGTTCGCGCTGCTCGGGCTGGCGATGGCGGCGAATCTCTGGCTCGGGCTGTATTCCGCGCCGGGCGAATGGCCCTGGACCTACATGTTCCTGGTGATTCTTATGGGGCTGTTCGCCGTCGATCCGCCGGGACGCAGCCTCGGACTCGACGCGGTGATGCGCCAGCGCCGGGACCCCGGCGCACTGCTCGCGCTGCTCACATGAGGGCGCCGGGGGCCGGCTTGCGGAACGCCGCGTGCCGATGACGCCCGCATGCGCATGACGCCGCCGCGCGGTTCCTGCGCGATGGCGGTGATGGCCAAGACGCCACGGCCGGGGCAGGTGAAAACCAGGCTCGTGCCGCCGCTGACCGCCGCGGAGGCGACCGCGCTCAACGCCGCCTTCCTGCGCGACATCACCGCACGAATCGCGGCGATCGGGTGGCGGCTGCCGGTCGCCGGCTTCGTCGCCTACGCGCCGGCCGGCGGGGAGGCGCTGTTCGACGGGCTGCTGGCACCGGGCACCGGACTCGTGCTGGCGGACGGGTCGGTGGCGCTGGCCCCGGACGTCGCGGGCATCGGCCGCTCGCTGATCCACGCCACGCGCGGGCTGCTGGCGCTTGGGTTCGACGCCGTCTGCCTGGTGAACTCCGACAGCCCCACCTTGCCCGCCGCCATCCTGGCCGAGGCGGTGGCGGAACTCGCCGACGGCCGGCGGGTGGTGCTGGGGCCGGCGGAGGACGGCGGCTATTACCTGATCGGCATCCCCGCCGCGCTGGCCGCGCCGGCGGAGGCGCTGTTCCGCGACATCCCCTGGAGCACCGCCGGGGTGACCGCCGCCACCCTGGCCCGCGCCGCCGAGGCGGGGATTCCCGTGCGCTGCCTGCCGGCGTGGTACGATGTCGATGACCCGCCCTCGCTGCGCCGGCTGGTGGCGGTGTTGACCGCCGCCGACCAGGCCCTCGTGCGGGACGACGAGCGCGCCGGCGAGCAGGTCCCGGGGCCGGCCGGCGACCCGGCGCCGGAGACCGCGGCCTGCGTCGCCCGGCTCGGGCTGCGGCAGCGCCTGGCCGCTCTGGCGCCATGAGGCTGGCCCCGTGACGCTGACCCCATGACGCTGGCCCCATGACGTTGGCCCCATGAGGCCCCCCGTGACATCCCCCGCATGAACGCGGTGCCGGCGCGCGCCGCGCTGGTCCGGCTTGGCGCGCTCGGGGCGGCGCTGGTGGGGCTGACCGCGCTGGGCCTCGCGCTGGTGGCGGGGCGGCCGGCGGGCAATCCCGGCACCGGGCGCACGCTCGCGGTGGTTGCCGTGCAGCTTGCGGCGGGGGCGGTCTATCTGGCCGCCGCGGCGCTGGTGCTGCGCCGGGGCCTGCCGCGCCGGGCCGTGTGGGTGGTGCTCGCGGCGGCGGCGGCAATGCGCGCGCTGCTGGCGCCGATCGCGCCGCCGCTTTCCTCCGATCTCTATCGCTACGTGTGGGACGGGCGGGTGCAGGCGGCGGGGATCAACCCGTATCGTTTCGTCCCCGCCGATCCGCGGCTGGCGTTCCTGCGAGACGGCGCGGTGTTTCCGCGGATCAATCGCGCGCGCACCGCGCCCACGATCTATCCGCCGATGGCCGAGCTCGTGTTCGCCGCGGCCGGGCGGATCGCGCCTGGCGTGGGCGGGATGAAGGCGGTGATGCTGGGGGCCGATCTGCTCACCATCGGCGCGCTGCTGGCGCTGCTGCGCCAGGCGGAGCGTCCGGCGGCGCAGGTGCTGCTCTATGCCTGGGCGCCGCTGCCGGTATGGGAGTTCGCGGGCAACGGCCATGTGGACGCGCTGGCGGCGGCCCTTGTCACGCTGGCGCTGCTCGTGGCCGCGCGGTCGCGACGGGGCCTGACGGGGATGCTGCTCGCCGCCGCAACCCTGGTGAAGTTCCTGCCCGCGGCGATCGCGCCGGCATTCTGGCGCCGCTGGGACCTGCGGCTGGTTGCCGCCTTCGTGGCGACCGTGGCGTTGCTCTACGCGCCCTATCTGGGCGTGGGCGCACGGGTGTTCGGCTTCCTGCCGGGCTACGCGACGCAGGAGGGATTGCTGTCCGGCCGGGGCGTGTTCCTGCTCGATCTCCTGCGGCTGGCGGTCCCGCTGCCGGGCTGGGCCGGACCGGCCTATGCGGCGGCGCTCGCCCTGGTGCTGCTCACGCTGGCGCTGCGGTTCGGCTTCGGCCCGGCGCTGCCGGCGGCCCCACCGGATCGGGTGCGGGTGCTGGCGCGGCAGGCCGCCATGCTGGGGGCGGTGGCGCTGGTCGGCGTGTCGCCGCATTACCCCTGGTATTTCGGCTGGCTGGTGCCGCTGGTTTGCCTCGCGCCCAGCCCGGCCCTGCTATATCTGGTGGCGGCGAGTGTGCTGCTGACGTTGGATCCGGTGCACCATCTCGGCATCGCCGCCCTGGTCTATCTCCCCCCGGCCGCGCTGGCCCTGTGGCAGCGCCGCACCCCGAGGACCCGCCGATGAGCCTGCCCGACCCGCGCCGCTATTTCGAAGCCGTCGGCACGCGCGCCCCGGCGGCCGAGGCGATGCCGGTCTGCCTCTATCTGGAGGTCACCAACCGCTGCAACCTGCTGTGCGAGACCTGCCCGCGCACGTTCGAGGCGCTGGAACCCCCGGCCGACATGGACTGGGCGCTGTTCACCCGCATCGTCGACCAGGTGCCGGGCCTGGCGCGCGCGGTGCTGCACGGGGTGGGCGAGCCAATGCTGGTGCGCGCGCTGCCGCGCATGGTGCGCTACCTGAAGGAGCGCGGGGTCTATGTGCTGTTCAACACCAACGGCACGCTGCTGTCGCCGAAGCGCGCGCGCGACCTGATTGCGACCGGGCTCGACGAGCTGCGCGTGTCGCTCGACGCCGCCTCGCCGGAGGGGTTCCTGCGGGTGCGCGGCAAGCCGCTGTTCGGGCGCATCCTGTCGAATCTGCGCGCCTTCACCGCGTTGCAGCGGGAGCTCGGTGCCACCACCCCGCGTGTGTCGCTGTGGCTGACCGGGCTGCGCGAGACGGTGGCGGAACTGCCCGCGTTCGTGCGCCTCGCCGCCGAGCTCGGCGTGGCGGAGGTCTATCTGCAGCGCCTGGTCTACGACGACACCGGCCGCGGCCTCGCGCGCCCCGACCAGGCGCTGTTCGCGCAGGTGGCGGCGGAGGAAGACGGGATGATCGCGGCAGCCAGCGCGTTGGCGGCGGAACTCGGCGTGCGGCTCGATGCCTCGGGCGCGACCGAACCCGGCCTGTCGTTGCGCGCCGCCGACGACCCGACGCCGTGGTCGGGCTGCCGGCGGCCGTGGTCGCTGATGTATTTCACCGCGCACGGGCGGGCGCTGCCCTGCTGCATCGCCCCGTTCTCCGCCCGCGGCTACGCCGGCTACACGCTCGGCGACGCGACGCAGGAAACCCTGCGCGAGATCTGGAACGGCGCGGCCTATCGGGCGTTCCGGGAGGGGCTTTTGGGCGACGTGCCGCCGGCACCCTGCGCGGGCTGCGGGGTGCGCTGGAGCCTGTAGGGCGCGGCTGGTATCAGCAGTCCGGCACGATCCCCGCCGGCAGGCCGGCGCAATAGCGCGCGATCTCCCCAGGCCGGGCGAT
>JAJZVS010000259.1 GCA_021845555.1 Pseudomonadota bacterium | reverse complement strand
AGGTCGTCGCGCTTCTGCAAGCCCGCCCCAATCTCCTGCGCATCCTGGCCCCGCTCTACAACGCGATGGCCTATCCGCCGGAGCCCCGCATCGGCCCGCCGCGCCGCCCCAGGCCGGCCCCGGCGAACCCCGCCCCGAAGCCGCCGCGCAAGCCGCGCAAGCGCAAGTTCCGCTTCAGCCGGCGCGAGGACCTGCTGTTCCGCCTGCGGATGGGAAAGCCGATTTTCGCGGACTGAGCCGCCGGGATTTCGCACGCCGATATTGTTGCGGTATCGTAACATAACGCCGCCTGCCAGCAAAGCACCCCATCGAAAGGACGCCCCGGCGCAGCTTCGCCGCTTCCGCATCGCCGGACAGGGGTGTCCCGCCGCCGGGCCGGCCGGCGGGATACCGCGCCGGCCCCGGTTCAGAACGCCGAGGCGAGTTGCAGGAACACCTCGTTGCGATTGAAGCTGAAGGACGAATCGCCCGACACCCGCTGCGTGTAGCGATAGTCGAGGCCCAGCTCGACGCGCCGGGTCAGCCGATAGCGCAGGCCCACCGACAGATCCGCCTCGTCGTCCATCCGCGAGACCTGCACGAAGGAACTGCGCGCCACCGCCACCCGCAGAAAGCCGGTCAGGTCGGGCAGCAGCCCCTGCTCGATGCGTCCGCCCAGCACGCTGTAGATATAGGCCGGGCTGCCGGGCAACGTGGTCTCCTCGATCGAGCGATCGACGAACACCACCACCGCGGTGTTCGCGCCCGCCTGCCAGCGCAGGTACGCGTCGGCCGCCGGCGTGGTCACCGTCTTGAACCGGGGATCGTCGTAGGAGCGGCCCATGATGCCGATGGAGGCCTCTCCGGACACGCCGGGCATCAGCCGGAACAACGCCCCGACCGTGGCGCTGTATCCGTCGGAGCTGCGCTGGTAGGAAAAATCGTCCACGCTCCGGTCGTAGCGGCGCAGATCGCCGATCGCTTCCACATAGGGACGGAAGGCCACGTTCGCGTCGTCGCGGGCGGAAACGCCGAACGTATAGCGGTTGCGGTTGCGGTCCTGGTTGTCGATCTCGCCATGCAGCCCCATCACGTTGCCGAAGGTGATGCGCTCGATCGCGCCGCCGGCGTGCAGGCTGAAATCGCCGATCCGGTGCGTCACGCCGGTATAGGCGTCGAGCTCGGTGTAGGGCGTCGGCGTCAGCCCCTCGACCGCGTCCGGGGAAGACCGGTCCTCATGCTCGTGCAACGCCAGTCCGCCGATCAGGATCCGTGTCTTGGGCGAAACGTCGATCCGCCCCTCCGCCAGCGTGTGCCAGTCGGCGGTGTTCTCCGACCCGTGCGACCAGTAGCCGGTCAGGTCGGCGCCCGCTTCGGCATACAGGGCGTTGCGCGCCCAGTTCGATTGCAACGCGAGATTGGGCGAGACGGTGCCGACCCAATCGGAGACCTTGCCGGTGCGGGTGGCGTAGATGTTGTCGTCGTAGAAGCTCGCCACCTGGACGGACGGATAGAGGGTGAAGGAGCCGAGCTTGAAGCCGGCGGCCCCGGCGTCCGCCGGGACCAGGCCAGCGTTGCCGATCGTGCCCGGTTCGATCGGCGGCATGATGCGGATGTCGTCGGCCACGTAGCGCGTCAGTTCCTGGCCGACCGCCTGGCGCACCGCGGCGCGCTGGCCTGCCGGCGCGGCGGCGACGATCCGTTCCACGATCTGCTGATAGACCGGCAGGTTGGCGCCGACGAAATCCGGCACCGGCGCCGCGGCGACCCGCGCCAACGCCGCCGCGCTGTCCGGAGTGGCGGCAAGCGCCGGGTTGGCGGCCAGCACCTGGGCCAGGCCGTCGAGCAGCGCGCGCGGCCCGTCCTCCGCGGCCACGGACAATTGCTGCGTCACCACCGGAGGCACCTCCGCGGCGATGGCGCCGGAGACCGCGACGGCGGCCAGCGGCGCGGCCAGGATCAACGCCCGGAGCGGCCCCATCGATCGGCGGCGAGCGGCGGTTCCACCGTTGGCGGCCTGTCGGCACCTGAAGGAAGCACGCATTGGGTCTGTGTCCCTTTCTCCCAGGGAACATCCCCGGGGCCAGCATTCTGATGCAGCATTAAACCGCGGCAAACATTGATCTGCATCAACATGCGCCCGACCGACGATGTTTATCTGCGTTTTGACAATACGCTCGCATGGAGCGGTTGTGGAAGTGGAGGTAATGTTGTCGCTTCTGCCTCACGGTGTTCGCCTTTCCCTGCTTTGCGCTACGGCCGGTCTGGGGCTTGGGCTGGGGCTGGCAGGGGCCGCGGCCGCGGCGACGGCGCCGCCGCAGGCGGGCGGGGTCACCACCCAGCATCACGCGCCGCCGGCCGCGCAGCCCACCGCGCCTTCGCCGGCGCTCTGGTGCGCCGGGCATCGCCTCGGCACGCTCAGTCCGGCGGCGCGCCGCACCGGCCAGAACTTGGCCCGGCTGCGCGCGGCACAGGCCGAACTCGCGCCGGGATTCGCCTCGGGCAGCGCCACCACGGGCGTCGATCTCCTCGCGGCCTATCAGGAGGAGTTGGAGAAATCGCGCCCGGATCGTGCGGCCGCGGCGAGCTATTTGGCCGTGGCCAGCGCGGTGCCGATTACCCTGGCGCGCGTGCGCGATGTGAATGCGCTGCTCTGCGTCAGTACGACGGCCGCCGCGGCGCGCGCGATCGCGACCGAGGCCGAGGCCGAACGCTTGCAGATGTCCCGTTAACGCAGTGGTCTGGATGGCACGACGATGAAAATCCTGACGGTTCTACCGCCGACTGAGCGCCGCTTGCTGATGCGGCGACGCACGCTCGGCGGCCTGGTGGCCGGCGCCGCGGCGGCGGGGATGTTCGCGCTTGCCTGGCCCGACCGTACCCTGGCCGCGGACGAGGGCGGCGGCAGCGGCCACGGCGGCGGCGGCTCCGGCGCGGGCGAATCAGGCGGCGGCCACGGCGCGGGCGAATCGGGCGGCGGGCATGGCGCGGGGCGGACGCCGGGGGAGCGCGCGCTCCGGCATCGGCAACGCACCGGGCGGCCCCTCGGCGGCGGCGAATCCGGCGGCCACGGCGGCCATACCGGGGGCGACAGCGGCGGCGACACTGGTGGCGGCGGCGGGTCGGGCGGCGGCGACACCGGAACCGGGACCGTGACGACCGACGGTTCCACCAGCGGACCAATCGGCGGCACCACGGGCGGCGAGCACTTCGTCCACCCCGGCACCGGCGACTGGAGCGTGCGCGGCAAGGTTCTTCGGAAGCCTTAGCCGAAGCAGGGCGTTGAACGTTTTCTCACCTCAAGGACCCATCACCATGACGACCAACCAGACGTCGGCCCGCAAGATGCGGCAGGTTTTGCTCGGCTCCGCGGCCCTGTCCCTCATGCTCGGCATGCCGCTGCTGCTGGCGCCGCAGGGCATCGGCCTCGCCCACGCGCAGACCAGCGGCTCGGGCAGCGGGCACAAGGGGCCCGGCACCTCGGGCTCCAGCATGGGCCAGGGCGGCCAGACCGGGGTGCGCGGCCACGAGGGCCAGGGCGGCTCGACCGGCACCGAGACCGGTGACGAGACCACCTCCGACAAGAAGGGACCGCGCTACGGCGGTGGCGCGAACAGCAGCAAGCCCGCGCCCGGCACCACCGGCGGCCGTCCGGTCTGGGCCAAGGAAGGCATCCCGGCGGTCGAGCTCGGCCGGCTCAGCGTGGCGCGCGCCCCGGCGCACGTGATCGACAAGGCCAGCGCCGAGGCGGTGAGCAACTGGACCACGATGGGCACCACCGTCATGACCCTGACGGCGGACGGGCAGCCGACGCTGACGATGACGGTCGCCCAGCTCTACTCGCTGCCGGCCGACAAGTTCGCCCAGATCGTGCAGACCTACTACCCGTCCATCGTGCGGATCGACTCGCCGCTCGAGAACCTCGGTCTGCTGAAGAACTATGTCTCCACCGGCACGAGCCCGCTCACCGGGGTGACGCCGGCAAGCGTGGCGGATCTGGTGGGTATCTTCCTCGGCTCGGCGTCCGACAAGACGATCCCGATCACGAATGATACGGTGACCGCGATCTACACGATCCTCAAGCTGCCGGCGCTGACCCCGGAGCAGACCGCCACGATCGCGGCCGACGCGGAAGCGGTGCGGCTGGCGATCCTGGCCGGGCACGGCTGATCGGGTCGATCCCACCCGGCCGGCTTGGGTGCCAAGGCACCCTGGACAGGCCGGGTGGCGCCTGAGGCCGCGCGCGCCGTCCTCCCCGGCTGCGCGCGACCCGCCGGCGCCGCACCTGCTGCATCAGGCAGCGGGTGCGGCGTCTGGCGTTTCAGGCGTCTGGCGTTTCAGGCGTCTGGCGTTTCAGGCGCCTGGCGTTTCAGGCGCCGGGGATCGTGCCGTCGGCGGAGTCTTGATTTTCCGGTCGGGCCGTTCGGCATTTCCCGGTCGCACACCTCCGCCGCCCTCGGGCGGCGCCTCCCGCGTTTCCGGCATCGCCGCCCAGAGCAGCGCCGTGCCGGCGAAGCCCACCGCCGCCAGCGCCAGGAACGCCGCCCGGCTACCCGACGTATCGGCGATCCAGCCCGCCAGCGTGGTGCTGATGGTGGCGCCCGCCGCCGCGCACAGGCCGAAGATGCCGATGCACAGGTTGAAATGGCCGCGCTCCCGCGTGATGTCGGCGGCGATCAGCGGCAGCATCACCCCGGCCACCGCGGCGCTGATCCCGCTGACCGACTGCCCGGCCACCAGCAGCCAGGGTCCCGGCAGGAACGCCAGCATCAGCCCGCGCACCCCGAGTGCCCCCCAGCCCGCCAGCAGCAGCGGCCGGCGTCCCCGCCGCGCCGCCTGCCGCCCGACCCAGGGCGAGGCCGCCGCCACCACCACCTGCGGCACCACGATGCAGGCGGCGATGATGAGGCTGGCCAGATCGCCGGTGCGTTTCGTCACCTGCGCCGCGGCCAGCGGCAGCATCGCCGCGTTCGACACGAAGAACAGCACGGAGGCGGCGGCGAATACGAGCAGCCGGCGGTCCCCCGCCAGTTCGCGCAGGCTGCGCCAGTCGAGGCCTTCGTGCGCCGGCAGCGCGTCCGGGTGGGCGGCGGCCGGCCTGATCGCCGCCAGCGCGGCCAGCGCCGGCAGCCCCAGCGCCGCGGTCAGCCAGAACACCGTCCGGGTGCCCAAGGTCGATCCCGTCACCCCCATCACCGCCGCGGTCAGCCCGCTGCCGACCGCGGCGAAGGCGGCGTTGCGCCCCAGCCGCTCGCCCAGCGCGGCGCGCCCGGCCAGCAGCAGGCTGAGCGCCGCGATCGCCGGGGTGAGCACGCTGCTGGCCAGCGCGTGCAGCACCTCCGCGGCCAGCACCGAGAGTTCGATCGGCCAGACCGCGATCAGCAACGCCGCCACGATCACGCCGACGATGCCGCCGGCCGCCATCGTCCGCTTGGCGCGCACGGCATCGACCAGCGCCCCGCCCGGCAACTGGCTCGCCACCGAGGTGATGGTGCCGACGCTGAGCGCGAGGCCGATATCGATCTCGGTCCATTTATGCGTGGTGAGATAGACGGCGACGAACGGGCCGAAGCCGGTCTGCACGTCGGCGAGGAAGAAGTTCAGCAGGTCGAGTCCGCGCCCGCTGCGGCCCGGGGAAGGCG
>JAJZVS010000258.1 GCA_021845555.1 Pseudomonadota bacterium | reverse complement strand
GCCGGTGTTCAGCACGAAATCGGCCTCCGCCGGCGTGGCCACCGGGGTGTAGGCGAGACCCTCCAGCACCGGGCGGTCGCGCGCGGGGCCGAGGTGGAACACCCGCCGGCCGAGTTCGGCCCACCACAGATCGGGCGGATCGGCCAGCGCCCGGCGCACCGCTTCGCCGCTGGTGAGGATATGCGTGTAGAGATCGTCGGCGATCCCCATGCCGCGCATCATCGTCCGCACCGCCGCGTTCGGCCGCGGCACGTTCGACAGCAGCAGCGTCGGCTTGCCCGCGCGCGCCAACTGCCGCAGGCATTCCACCGCGTGCGGGAACGCCGTCACCCCGTCGTGGATCACCCCCCAGAGATCGAGGATGAACCCGTCGTAGCGCGCGGCGAGCGGGGCGAAGCCATCGAGATGCTGCATCAGGCGGTTCCTGCCAGGCGTTCGGCGTCGGTTCCCACCGCGGCGGCGACGGAGGCGAAGCCCCCGGCGCGCAACGCGGCGGCCAATTCGCCGGTGATGCGGGAAATCATCGCCGGCCCGCCATAGGCGAAGCCGGTATAAAGCTGCACCAGGGAGGCCCCGGCGCGCAGCTTGGTCAGCACGTCGGCCCCCGAGAACACCCCGCCCACGCCGATCAGACACAACCGCCCGCCGGCGCGCAGACTGGCCCGGGCAAGCAGCGCGGTGGAGCGGGCAAACAGCGGCGCCCCCGACAGCCCGCCCGCCTCCGCGGCATGGCGCGAGCGCAGGGTGGCGGGCCGGGCGAGGGTGGTGTTGCCGATGCAGAGACCCGCGACGCCGGCACGCACGCAGGTCTCGATCACCTCGGCCAGTTCGGGATCGGTGAGGTCGGGGGCGATCTTCACCACCAGCGGCGGGCGGGCGGGCACGGCGGCGGCGATCGCGGCGAGCAGGGCGGCAAGCCGCTCGGCCTGCTGCCATGCGCGCAGCCCGGCGGTGTTGGGCGAGGAGACGTTGATCACGACGAAATCGACCAGCAGCGCCACCGCCCCGACCAGCGCGGGATAGTCGCGTTCCGGATCGGCGCCGTCCTTGTTGATGCCGACATTGGCGCCGAGCGGGATGCCGATGCCGCCGCCGTCGCGCAGCCGACGCAGCCGCGCGACGAACGCGTCGATGCCGGCGTTGTTGAAGCCCATGCGGTTGATCGCCGCCTGGTCCTCCGCCAGCCGGAACAGCCGCGGGCGCGGGTTGCCGGGTTGCGGGCGGGGCGTGACGGTGCCGGCTTCGAGGAAACCGAACCCGAGCCGGGCGAGCGGGGCCAGCGCCTCGGCGTCCTTGTCGAAGCCGGCGGCCAGCCCGATCGGGGTGGGAAAGCGCAGCCCGAGCGCTTCGGTGGCGAGCAGCGGATCGGCCGGGCCCGGCCCGCGCCCGCCGAGGCCGGCGCGCAGGCCCGCCAGCGCAAGCCGGTGCGCGCGCTCGGGATCGAGCCGGCGCAGCAGCGGCAGGGCGGCGGACGTGAGGGAGAGGGGCATGGGAGGCGCGTCTTATGCCGCGCCTCGCCGCCCGAGGAAAGCCGCACGACGAGCGATCTGCAAATCCGATCGTTCGCATCGCCAGACGCTGTTAGACCCCAGGAACGATGCCGGCCAGATAGGCGGCCAGTTCCACGGAGATCTGGCCATGAGCGATTTACCCCTGCCGCACCCCATCCTGCCCGCGCCGAAGACCGGGACCGCCCTCGGCAGAGTCTGGGGGCGCTCCCGCGCCGCCGGGGGCGCCCTGGTGCCTGGCGTACTGCTGGCGGTGGCGGTCACCGTCGCGGCGAGCGCGCTGCAAGCCGTCGAGGCCCGCTTGTTCGGCCGCGCCTGGCTGGAGGCGTTGGTGCTCGCCATCCTGATCGGCACCGCCGTGCGCAGCGTCTGGACGCCGCCGCGGCTGTGGTTCCGCGGCATCAACTTCAGCGCCAAGACGCTGCTGGAAGTGGCCGTGATGCTGCTCGGCGCCTCGGTGAGCGCGCATACCATCATGGAGATCGGTCCGGAACTTCTCCTGGGCATCGTCGCGGTGGTGGCGGTGGCGATCGCGTCCAGCTACGGCATCGGCCGGGTGCTCGGACTGCCGAAGCGGATGGCGCTGCTGGTGGCGTGCGGCAACTCGATCTGCGGCAACTCGGCGATCGCCGCGGTGGCGCCGGTGATCGGCGCGGATTCCGACGACGTGGTGGCCTCGATCGCGTTCACCGCGGTGCTGGGCGTGGTGGTGGTGCTGGTGCTGCCGCTGCTGATCCCGGTGCTGGGGCTGTCGCATCTGCAATACGGCGTGCTGGCCGGGCTCACGGTCTATGCGGTGCCGCAGGTGCTGGCGGCGACCATGCCGGTCGGGCACGTCGCCTTGCAGATCGGCACGCTGACCAAGCTGGTGCGGGTGCTGATGCTGGGGCCAGTGGTGCTGGTGCTGTCGCTGCTGACCAGCCGGATGCGCGAGGAAACCGACGAGGCGATGCCGCACGTCACCGCCGGCGACCGGCCGAAGCCGGGCCGCCCGCCGCTGCACCGGCTGGTGCCGTGGTTCATCATCGGCTTCGTCGCCCTTGCCGCGCTGCGCTCCTTCGCGCTGATCCCGACGCCGGTGCTGGCCCCGGTGGCGACTGCGACCGACTGGCTGACCGTGGTGTCGATGGCCGCGCTCGGGCTGGGCGTCGATATCCGCGTGGTGGCCGGCGCCGGGGCGCGCGTCACCGCGGCGGTGACCGGTTCGCTGCTGCTGATCGGGACGATCGGCTACGCGATGATCCGGCTGGCCGGGATCGCGTGAGGGGTGCGGCGCAGAGTCCGGTGGGCAGAGGCCGCCGGACATTCCCGTCCTGGCTTGGTTTGGCCTGTCCTGTCCTGGCCATTCATGCCCGATCGTCCCTGCGCGGATGGCCGGCTCAAGGCCGGCCGTGACGGGAGAGGTCCGGGCAGGACGGGAGAGGTCCGGGCAGGACGGGAGCGGGCCGGGCAGAACGGGAGCGGGCCAGCCATGACGGGAGGGGGTCGGACGTGCGATGATGGAGCCTCTCCCCGCCGTCCCGGACCCGCAGCCCCCGCCGCCATGCCGCCCGAACCCCGCGCCAATCCCGTCCTGCTCGGCCACGAGGCCGCGGAGGCCACGCTCGCCGAGGCTCTGGCCGGCGGGCGGATGCATCACGCCTGGCTGATCACCGGGCCTGAAGGCATCGGCAAGGCCACGCTCGCCTACCGCTTCGCCCGCCGCCTGCTGGCCGGGCCCGACACGGGGCTGGCCGCCGGCGCCTCGCTCGCGCTTTCGCCCACCCATCCGGTGTTCCGCCGCGTCGCCGCCGGCGCGCATGCCGACCTGCTGACCGTCGAGCGCGGCTACGACGACAAGCGCAAGCGCATGCGCACCGTCATCACCGTGGACGACGTCCGCCGCGTCACCGGCTTCATGGCGCTGACCCCCGCCGAGGGCGGCTGGCGCGTCGCGGTGGTCGATGGCGCGGAGGAGATGAACCCGAACGCCGCCAACGCGCTGCTGAAAGTGCTGGAGGAGCCGCCGGCGCGCGCGGTGCTGCTGCTGGTCTGCGCCGCGCCCGGCCGGCTGCTGCCCACCATCCGCAGCCGCTGCCGCCGGCTGCGCCTGTCGCCGCTGCCCGAGGCGACGATGACGACGCTGCTCCGTGACTATCTCCCGGAGCTCGATGCCCCCGGGCGCGCCCGGCTCGCCGCGCTGGCCGAAGGCTCCCCCGGCCGCGCCCTGCTGCTGGCGGAGGAGGAGGGTCTGGCGATCGCCGCGATGGTCGATGGCGTGCTGGCCGCGCTGCCCGCGCTGCCGCCGCTGCGCGCCTACGAAATCGCCGACAAGCTCGGCCGCGCGGAGACCGGGTTTTCGACCTTCATGGACCTGCTGCGCGCGACCTTGGCCGGCGCGGTGCGCGCCGCGGCGCGCGGCACGGCGGGGCCGGAGCAGGCGCGGCTGGCGGGGCTGCGTCCCCTTGCCGCCTGGGGCGACGTGTGGCACGGCCTGACCCGGCTGCAGGACGAGACCGAGCGTTTCGCGCTGGACAAGCGCCAGGCGATCGTCGCCGCTCTGGCGGCTCTGAGCGAACCCGTGCAAGGTCCTGTATGAGCAAGCGTTTCTACATCTCCACGCCGATCTATTACGTGAACGGCGCGCCGCACATCGGCCACGCCTACACCTCGATCGCCACCGACGTGATGGCCCGCTTCAAGCGGCTGGACGGCTACGACGTGTTCTTCCTGACCGGCACCGACGAGCACGGCCAGAAGGTCGAGCGCGCCGCCGCCGAGGCGGGCCTCGCGCCGCTTGCGTTCGCCGACCGGGTCTCGGCCGATTTCCGCGACATGGCCGACAAGATGGGCGTGTCGTACGACGACTACATCCGCACCACGGAGGAGCGGCACAAGCGCTCCTGCGCCGAGCTCTGGCGGCGGATCGCGGCCAACGGGCACATCTACCTCGGCCATTACGAAGGCTGGTACGCGGTGCGCGACGAGGCGTTCTACGACGAGGGCGAACTCACCACCGCGCCCGACGGCACGAAGCGCGCGCCCACCGGGGCGCCGGTGGCCTGGGTGCGGGAGCCGTCGTATTTCTTCCGTCTCAGCGCGTTCCAGGAACCGCTTCTTAAACTGTACGAAGAGCAGCCGGATTTCATCCTGCCGGCCGGCGGCCGCAACGAGGTGATGAGCTTCGTGCGCGGCGGGCTGCACGACCTGTCGATCAGCCGCACCAGCTTCACCTGGGGCATCCCGGTGCCCGACGCGCCGGGCCATGTGATGTATGTCTGGCTGGACGCGCTGAACAACTACGTGACCGCCTGCGGCTTTCCCGATCCCGACGCGCCGCGCTGGAAGTTCTGGCCCGCCGACGTGCATGTGGTGGGCAAGGACATCATCCGCTTCCACGCGGTCTATTGGCCGGCCTTCCTGATGGCCGCCGGCCTGCCGTTGCCGCGGCGCGTGTCCTCGCACGGCTGGTGGACGGTGGAGGGGGAGAAGATGAGCAAATCCCTCGGCAACGTCATCGAGCCGCGCACGCTGGTGGCGACCTATGGGCTGGACCAGGTGCGCTACTTCCTGCTGCGGGAGAAGCCGTTCGGCGGCGACGGCACGATCAGCCATCCGGCGCTGGTCAGCCGGATCAATGTCGAACTGGCCAACGACCTCGGCAACCTGGCGCAGCGCAGCCTGACGCTGATCGCGCGCAACTGCGCCGGCGCGCTGCCGGGCAGGGGGGAGGCGACCGAGCAGGACGCGGCGCTCGACGCCGCCGCCGGCGCGCTGCCCGCGCTGCTGCGCGAGCGGCTGGACCGGCAGGCGTTCCATGAGGGGCTGGAGGAAGTGTGGAAAGTGATCCGCGCCGCCAACGCCTATATCGACCACCAGGCGCCCTGGGCGCTGCGCAAGACCGATCTGGCGCGCATGGGCACGGTGCTGCGGGTGCTGGCGGACACGCTGCGGGCG
Source organism: Pseudomonadota bacterium (assembly GCA_021845555.1). GTDB lineage: Bacteria > Pseudomonadota > Alphaproteobacteria > Acetobacterales > Acetobacteraceae > JAJZVS01. The sequence continues at coordinate 238 of JAJZVS010000258.1, read as the reverse complement.
ATCGCCACGGTGCTGCAGCCGTTCATGCCGGAGTCGATGGCGCGGATGCTCGATCAGCTCGGCGTGCCGGGGGAGGCGCGGGACCTGGCCGCGCTGGCGCTGCCGCTGCCGGACGGAACCGCGCTGCCGCCACCGGTGGGGGTGTTTCCGCGCTATGTGGAAAATGAGGCATAACAGACTGATGTTGCGTTGTTCATGTTGAATTCGTTGATTCGGAATGATAGCCACGTAAATGTCT
>JAJZVS010000257.1 GCA_021845555.1 Pseudomonadota bacterium | reverse complement strand
CTGGACGCGGTGCTGGCGGCGCTGAAGACGCGCGCGTTCGAGCACAAGCACACGCTGACGGTCGGACGCAGCCATGGCATTCACGCCGAGCCGACCACCTTCGGGCTGAAACTCGCCGGCTACTACGCCGAGTTCGCCCGCAACCGCGCCCGGCTGGACCAGGCGCGGGCGGAGATCGCGGTGGCGGCGGTGTCCGGCGCGGTCGGCACCTTCGCCCATCTGGATCCGCGGGTCGAAGCCTTTGTGGCGGAAAAGCTCGGCCTCGCCATCGAGCCGGTGTCCACGCAGATCATCCCGCGCGACCGCCACGCCGCCTATTTCTGCGCGCTCGCCGTGATCGCCTCCGGGATCGAACGGCTGGCCACCGAGGTCCGCCACCTGCAACGCAGCGAGGTGCGCGAAGCCGAGGAGTTCTTCCACCCCGGCCAGAAGGGGTCCTCGGCGATGCCGCACAAGCGCAACCCGGTGCTGAGCGAGAACCTCTCGGGCCTCGCCCGCGTGGTGCGCGCGACCGCGGTGCCGGCGCTGGAGAACGTGGTGCTCTGGCACGAACGCGACATCTCCCACTCCTCGGTGGAGCGGGTGATCGCGCCGGATGCGACGATCGCGCTCGATTTCGCGCTCGCCCGGCTGGCCGGGCTGGTCGAGAAGCTGACCGTCTATCCGGAACGGATGGAGGAGAACCTGAACGCGCTCGGCGGCGTGGTGCATTCCGGGGAGGTGCTGCTGGCACTGACGCGGGCCGGCATTCTGCGCGAGGACGCGTACCGGATCGTGCAGCGCAACGCGATGGCGACCTGGACCAGGCTGGGCAAGCCGGACGCGCGCAGCTTCCGCGACAATCTGGCGGCCGACCCCGAGGTGGCCGGGCGGGTGGCCCCGGAGGTGCTGGACCGGGCGATGGACGCAAGGATCCACCTGCGCGCGCTCGACGACGTCTTCGCCCGGGTGTTCGGCGCGCCCGGGCCGGCGGCCTGAACGCCGGGCGCCCGCGCCGCCGTGTGTACCGTCGTCCTGCTGCTCCGCCCCGGCCATGACTGGCCGCTGATGCTGGCGGCCAACCGCGACGAGCGGCTGGACCGCGCCTGGGACTCGCCCGGCCCGTGGTGGCCGGAGCGTCCGGGCGTGGTGGCCGGGCGGGACCGGACCGGCGGCGGCACCTGGATGGGAATGAACCGGCACGGGGTGGTGGCGGTGGTGCTGAACCGGCCGGGCAGCCTGGGGCCGGCGCCGGGCAAGCGCTCGCGCGGGGAACTGCCGCTGCTGGCGCTGGCGCACGCCACGGCGGCCGGCGCGGCGGCGGCGATCGCGGCGCTGGACGCGGCCGGCTGGCGCGGCTTCAACCTGGTGGTGGCGGATGCGGAGGGGGCGATATTCCTGCGCGGCCTCGGCCACGGACGGCCGGAGGTAGAGGCGCTTTCGCCCGGCCTGCACATGGTCACCGCGCGCGATCCGGACGATCTCGCCAGCGCGCGCGTCGCCCGCCACCTGCCGCGCCTGCGCGCCGCGCCGGCCCCGGACACCGACGACTGGGCGGGCTGGCGGGCGATTCTGGCGGATCGGGAAGGTTCGGCCGCGGAACAGCTCAACGTCGTGCCGCGCGCCGGTTTCGGCACCGTCTGCAGCGCGCTGCTCGCGCTGCCGCGCCCGGCGCTGGCCGATCGCGCCGCGTATTGGGACTTCGCTCCCGGACCGCCGCACGCGGCACGCTTCGCGCCGGTGGACCTGCCCGGATGACCACGGCGGCGGTGGGGTCCGGCACCGTCCATGTGATCGGCGCCGGCCTCGCCGGGCTGGCCGCCGCGCTGTCGCTGACCGCGCCCGATGCCCCGCCGGGCCGGCGTGTGGTGGTGCACGAGGCCGGGCCGCTCGCCGGCGGGCGCTGCCGGTCCTGGTTCGACCGCGCGCTCGACGTGACGATCGACAACGGCAACCACCTGCTGCTGTCCGGCAACCGCGCCGCTTTCGCCTATCTGGACGAGATCGGCGCGCGCGACAGCATGGGCGGCCCGGACGCGCCGTGCTTTCCGTTCCTCGATCTCGGCAGCGGGGCGCGCTGGACGCTGCGGCCGAACGCCGGCCGGCTGCCGTGGTGGATCGCCTGCCCGTCCCGCCGCGTGCCCGGCACCCGCGCGGCCGACCACCTGCGCCTGCTGGTGCTGCGCCGGATCGCCGACGACCGCTCGGTGGACGCCGCGCTGCCGCCCGGGCCGCTGTTCTCGCGGCTGATCGCGCCGCTGGCGATTGCGGCGCTGAACACGCCGACGGACACGGGTCTGGCGCGGCTGCTCGGCGCGGTGGTGCGGGAGACGCTGATGCGGGGCGGCGCCGCCTGCCTGCCCCGGTTCCCGCGCGAGTCCTTGGCCGCGTCCCTGATCGACCCGGCGGTGGCGGTGCTGCGCGCACGGGGGGTGGCGTTCCGCTTCGGCAGCCGCGTCTCGGGGCTGGGGATCGAGGCCGGCCGGCTCGCCGCGCTGGAAGCGACCGACGGCAGCACAGGTCTGGACCCGGCGGATGCGGCGGTGCTGGCGGTGCCGCCCTGGGCGGCGGCCGGGCTGCTGCCGGGCCTCACCGTGCCCGATGCGTTCGAGGCGATCGTCAATCTGCATTTCCGCGCCGCGGCCGATCCGGGCCCGGCGGGGTTCGTGGGGCTGGTGGGCGGCACGGCGGAATGGGTGTTCGTCAAGCCAGGCCATGTGTCGGTGACGATCAGCGCCGCCAACCGCCTGGTCGAACGCCCGGCGGAGGAATTGGCGGCGGCGGTCTGGCCGGAGGTGTGCGCCGCGCTGGGTCTCACCGGGCCGCTGCCCGCCTTCCGGGTGGTGAAGGAAAAGCGCGCCACCTTCGCCGCCACGGCGGAGCAGGACCGCCGGCGGCCGGCGGCGCATACCGGGGTGACGAATCTGGCGCTGGCGGGGGATTGGACCGCGACCGGACTGCCGGCGACGATCGAGGGGGCGATCCGGTCGGGACGGCGGGCGGCTTCGGTGCTGGAGAGGAAGTCGGAAGCTCAGTCCTCGTCGTCCTGAGGGTCGTTCCAATCGGGCAATTCCCGCCGCATGAACTCGTCGAACAGCGGCACCGTAAAGGCGGTATCGCCGTGCGACGGGCTGTAGATCATCCCCTTGGCAATGAGATTGCCGCGGATTGGCGCGATGCTGGTGACGCGCGCGCCATACACTTTCGCGATTTCGCCGGACCGATGTGACCCCGGCCCCAGGGCTGCCAGGGCACGCATGTACCTCTTCTCGGTCGGGGTCATGCGATCGAGGCGGACACGAAAGAAGCTGGCATCGAGGTTGCCGATGGCATCCGGATAAGCGGCCACAACGGTCCCGAGATCGATCGGAGAGCCGCTTGCCCGCAGCCAAACCGCGTGCCCCCATTCCTGAAGAAAATACGGGTAGCAGGACGTGACTCGGAGGATCTCGTCGAGCGCAGCGCCGTCGAAGGACACGCCCTCCCGGCGGGCTGGCTCGACGATCGCGGTTCGCGCATCGTCGGGATGCAGGGCATCGACGCGCGGAAAATCGAACGCCCGCTCGACGTAGGATTTTGCCTCGCCCATCTTGCCCCGTAACTGGGGCAGGCCGGCGCCGAACAACACCACCGGCACCTGCCTCTGGTTCACGCGATGGATCGCCATGATCAGCGCAGCCATATCGGGATCGGACAGGTATTGCACCTCGTCGATCATCAACGCGACCGCCGTGCCGTTCTGGCGTGCCGCTTCCCCCACGGCCAGCATGAGTTCCGGCAGATCGACCGCCAAGTCCCCGCTGTCCGCGGTCCCGGGCTCCGGTTCGATACCGAACTCCACGCCCTGAAAGTTGACTTTGAACGCGCTCGCGAAGCCGCGCAAAACCCTCAGGCCCTGGCGCGTGAGCTCCTTGGCGCCTTCCATGCGATTCAGTTTCAGCAGTACGCCGCGTAGCGCCCTGCTGATGGCATCAGCCAGCCGAATTTCGTCATAGGCTTCGATAAAGACGCTCTGGTAGCCCTGCCCCTCGGCGAGATCCCGCACCTTGTTCAGCACGACCGTCTTGCCGACCCCGCGCAGGCCGACGGCGATGAAGCTCTTGGCGGCGCGCCCGTCCCGTGCCCGCGCCAGCACAAGGTCCGCCTTCGCCACCAGATCATCGCGGCCGGCCAGGATGGGCGGGGGCGTGCCGGCCCCGGGTGCGTAGGGATTGCGCTTGGCGTCCATACGAGCCGCTTAGCAGGATGGCGGTAGAAGCTAAACTACCTAAATCCGATAAGTTCCCTAAACTCGCGAAACTCTCTAACTTTCCTGCTCCCCACGGCTCGGCGGGACGCCTACCCCGCCTGCGCCACCGCCGCCGACCACGGCGACGCGGCATCGGAAATCCCCCGCCGCACCCCGTCCGCCCCCAGTACGATCGCGTTCGGGCAGGCGAAGTTGATCGGCATCACCCCGTGCTCGACCACCTCGATCGGCCCGTCCGCCGCCAGCGCTTCGATCACCGCAGCCGGCATGCGGCGATCGACGCTCACCAGGTCCGGCCCCGAAACGTCGATGCGCGGATGATGCGCCGCCGCCTCCACATCCATCCCGAAATCGGCCAGGAAGCTCAGCACCTGCACCACCGCGGCCATGATCCGCCGCCCGCCGGAGGCGCCGGCGGCGATCCACGGCCGCGCCCCGTCGTGCAGCAGCACCGGCAGCATGTTGGTCAGCGGGCGCTTGCCCGGCGCGATCGAGTTCGGCTGGCCCGGTCGCGGGTCGAACCACATCACGCCGTTGTTCATCAGCACGCCGGTGCGCGGCAGCACCACCCGGCTGCCCATCGACGACAGCAAGGTGGTGGTCATCGCCACCACGGTCCCCTCGGCGTCGCACACGGTCAGATGCGTGGTGCAGGTCTCGGCGGCGTTGCCGTCCGCCTCGCCCAGCCCGGCCAGGCGTTCGGCATAGGCGGCTTTCATCGCGCGGGCGAGCGCCACGAACCACTCGGGACCCGGCGCTTGCCCGAACGGCGCCGCGGCCAGGTGCTCCAGCACCCGCGCCAGGGTCGGCGCCGCGGTCAGCCCGCCGGTGAGCGAGAGGCGCCGGCCGCGCCATTCCACCTCGGTCGCCGGCAGCAGCCGGGCCTGGCAGCCGCGCAGATCCGCCGCGTCCAGCACGCCGCCCATCGCGGCGACATCGGCGACGACCGCGGCGGCGATGTCGCCCTCGTAGAAGTCGCGCAGCCCGGCGCGGGCGAGGTGCTCCAGCGTGTCCCCCAGCGCGCCCAGGCGGAAGAAGCCAGGCGTGCCCTGATAGGGCGCCACGGGGGGCAGGCCGTCCGGCAGGTAGATGCGCGCGCTCTCGGCGTAGCGCCGCAGCACCGACGCCGAGGACCCCACCTTCAGCGTGGTGTACCAATCGGCCGGCAGCCCGCGCTTCGCCAGCGCCAGCGCCGGGGCGATCACCTCGGCCAGCGGCAGCTTGCCCCAGCGCCCGTGCAGGAAGGCGTAGCCGGCGGTGGAGGACGGAATCGCGAAGGACAGCGGGCCGTGGATGTTGGCGTCGCCCACCACCTCCGGCCAGGCGAACAGATCCTGCTTCATCCGCCCGGTGAGCGGGAAGCGGGAGGGATCGAGGCCGCGCGGCGCGACGGGGCCGAAATCCACCACCTCGGCGCGCGGCTGCCCGGCGCGGTGCACCAGCGCGAAGCCGATGCCG